>NZ_JBYTBB010000014.1:0-1843 GCF_058788755.1 Lysinibacillus sp. FW301-JW8 | reverse complement strand
TTTCTGCATGAAAGCGGAGTGCAACGTAGCGGCAGTGCCACCGCAGTGTAGGGCAACGTAACGAAGGTTCTCTTCCCTGAAAAGCAGGGGCTGTTATTTTCTGCACGAAAGCGGGGTGCAACGTAGCGGCAGTGCCACCGCAGTGTAGGGCAACGTAACGAAGGTTCTCTCCCCTGAAAAGCAGGGGCTTTTATTTTCTGCACGAAAGCGGAGTGCAACGTAGCGGCAGTGCCACCGCAGTGCAGTGCAACGTAACGAAGGTTCTCTCCCCTGAAAAGCAGGGGCTTTTATTTTCTGCACGAAAGCGGAGTGCAACGTAACGGCAGTGCCACCGTAGTGCAGTGCAACGTAACGAAGGTTCTCTCCCCTGTATAGCAGGGGCTGTTATTTTCTATCTGATAGCGCAGGGCAACGTAGCGACAGCGTCTGTTTTCTGCACGAAAGTGTAGTGCAATACAAAGATGGCTACTTTAATCTTCTCTATGCAAGCTATCTTTAATAGAGACAGTTGAAAATTAAATATTTTAGGAAGTAATGAGAATAAGAAACGCTAGAATATTACTACTAAAAACAGGCCGTGTTAACCACTGCCTGTTTTTAAGATTTTAATACTTTATTTACCTCGTCGCGTACTTCAAAAATATCAAAAGGTTTTGTGAAATATCGAATAGCTCCTAAATCTAATGCTTCCTGAACGACTTCCAGTTCACCATAGGCAGTCATCATAAATACAGGAAGTTGTGGCCATTTCTCTTTTAAACACTTTAAAATTTCTATACCATCCATCCCTGGTATTTTCATGTCTAATAGGACACAATCCATGTCCTCTTCTGCATATTTTAGTGCCTCCATGCCATTAGCAGCCAAATATGTAACATAACCTTCCTTTTTCAATACTTCATTCAAAAGCAAACGAATTCCTTGTTGATCATCGACAATTAGTAATCGTTTCACATTTCATTCCGCCCTTTTTGAGTTATTATTCTTGCACAAAAACTTCCCTTAGTATGTATTATTCTCCTTTATTATCTTAATACCTTCTAGTATTATAAATTATCTGCTTTTGATTTATAGCCTCTTCAAACATATAATATTGTTTGAGGTGGGATTATGTCAAAAATTCTTACAACACAACTTAGTGGATTATTACAAAGAATAATACAAAGTGAAGAGGACGCTATTGAAGAAACAGCTCGATTACTTGCGCAAGCCGGGATCGGAGAAGGCAATGTCTATCTCGCATGCTTTGGCGAAATGCAGGTGGTTGAATTAAATGCATGTCACGCTGTAGAACGTTTTACGAAGCTAGTACCATGGTCAAAGGATACTATGCTTACAGAAGCTGATCGAGTATGTATTTTTACCCGTAGTGCAGAAGATAAAGAGGTCATTGCTTTGGCACAACAACTAAATGATCAATTTATTCCATTTGCAGCAGTTGCTTGTGAAGTAGCAGACTCTCAAAACTCACTGGCAGATTTAGCCTATACGTATATTTCTACACGCGTACGAGGTGGTTTATTACCAAATGATTTAGGTGAGCGTATTGTAATTCCACATGCTATTGCTGCCCTTTTTATTTATGAAGCAGTTAAAATGGCTTATGATGAAATGCTCGGCCTGATTGACGAAGAATTGTAAAGCAGCAGTTTTGAAATAGCCTTCAAAAAAAGAGTTGTCTCAGCATTTGAGACAACTCTTTTCATAGTGTTGAAAAATTAAATGGTCAAGGGACTCTTTGTGAACACTACTAAGTCAAATGAAGCTGATTTCCGTTCCAGGCTACTCGCTTTCCAGTGGGCGAGCGACGAGCCGCTTCCTGCGCTGACGCTCCGTGCAGGGT
>NZ_JBYTBB010000013.1:0-89114 GCF_058788755.1 Lysinibacillus sp. FW301-JW8 | reverse complement strand
AACGGAGATCACCTTCATTTGACTTAGGAGTGTTCACAAAGAGTCCCTTGACCATTTAGTTTTTCAACACTATGAAAAGTATGCTAGAAGTTACATCTAGCATACTTTTTTGTATAAATAATAGTTATTATAATTCCTGTGATAGGGCATTAAAAAGCTCCATTGTTTCTTGATTTGGTAAAATCTCAAGATCAGCCAATAAGGTATGTCTAAATTTATTGTAGGTCTTTACAGCACTTGCCCGATTATCAATATCGATATAGTGTTGCATTAGTTGTTGGATAGTTTTATCAGAATATGGATTATGCTCTAACGCTAAGAGTAAGACATGCTCTCGTTTTTTTACATCATTTATGGCTGTATAATGTGCTACTAGATCATGCAGCAAAAGCGTAAACTGGTTATTCATAAAATTGGATTTACTAATAATCCACGGATAGTCTAGTGTAGTCATGTATTCCCCTTGATACTTTTGTACAAGTACCTCAGCTTTCTCAACATTGAGCTTTCCACTCTCCATTTTCTCGTTTAAAATCTGCTCTAAGTCATAAGCATCGCATTGGAAATCTTCAAGCTGTAAAATATAACAGCCGTTTGCATACTGAATTACATCTACATAGCCTATTGTAGAAAGTGTTGTACGTAGATATGAAACTGTGGTATGCAATTGCACCCTTGCCTTCTTATAGTCTGTTTCAGTCCATAAAGCATCAATAATAGTATCACGGGGAATGAGACTATTAAGATTAGAAAAAAGAAAGGCAAATAATTCTTTTGTTTTTACCGTTCTCCATAGTACGGTTTTTTCATCATATGAGACAACGAAACCTCCAAAACATTGAATAGTCAATAAAGATTTTTGTTGATCTAATACTGGAAGAGGTTTTTTTTCTAGGTGGAAGAGTGCTTGGATTCTATTAATAGTTGTCTCTAGGCGAGCTTTTGAAATAGGCTTTAATAAATAGTCAAGGGAGTGAATTTCAAATGCTTGAATTGCATAATCACGATATGCTGTGACGAAAACGATATAGACATTTGGGTTCCATTCCTGTAAAAGCTGTGCAACCTCTAAGCCGTTCATGCCAGGCATTTCAATATCTAAAAATGCTACTTGAAAAGAAAGGTTTGGTCCTTCTGCCATCAATTCTTTTACAGTTGTAAAAGTTTTAATAACCTCTATTGAATCAAACTCCTCTAATTTTTTCTCCATGTTTATAAGAGCTAATGGCTCATCGTCCATTACTATTACTCGAATCAAAAAGGGCACCAACTTTCAAATGTTTTTAACCTAAATTGAAGATGAGGGTAGGTTAATATGAAATTTCAATCACGGTTCCTTTGTCCACTCGATTGTTAACAAGTTGTTGAGACATATTGGCAATCAATTCGACAATGATTAACAAGGTCATATTTAAATGGAGTGCGTCTAGCATTGCATGTGGTTGTCTAACTTTTTGCTGCTCCAGCTCATTAAAAGCCAATATTGAATAAGTCTTCATCCTACATTCCTCCTTTCCTTTATTATCGGATGAAAATATTGTTTTTCCAACATTGAAAAGATGTGAATCATTAACGTTTGGTTTAGTTTTTATTCCATAAAATTGTGTTATTTGCTAAACATATGATCGATATTGTATATTTTTCTGTTTTTATAGTAATAATTTGTAATATCAGGTCCATTGTCCTGAGTTTATTAAATGCATTCTCTAGCATCGATTGCATAGAAGAGCCTATCTCTAGCGTACTTGCGCCAGATAGCAAAAAAATAAAATACGGAGGTAATATGAAATATGAAAAAACAAGCATTAGCTTTAGCTGTAGCGTTGACCTTTGGCCTGGGTGTGTTTGCAAGTTCTTCCTCTGCTGAGGAAATAGACAGGGTTCAAATTGGCAATACACTTTGGGGAATCTCACAAGTTTTTAATTTATCTATAGGAGATTTACAGCAAATAAGTGATATAGAGTCATCTTGGCTATATCCAGAGCAAACATTAAGCCTAGTTAAGGGTGATGAGAAGCCTAAGGATCAACATCTTATTGAAAAAGGTGATACTTTATTTAATATTGCATTCACAAATAATGTATCGGTTGCTGAATTAAAGGAATGGAATAACCTAACATCTGATTTAATTTTTGCAGGGGAGCTGTTAGCTATTAAGGCGTCAGCAGCAAAGCCAAAAACAGCTGTTAATAAAGTGAAAAAGCCAGCATCAACTACGAAACAAGTAAGTGTTGCGACGAATGGGACAGGAAAAACATTAACGATGCGTGCAACAGCTTATACTGCATATTGTGAAGGCTGTTCAGGCATTACTGCGAATGGTACAGATATTCGATCTAATCCAAGTTTGAAGGTAATTGCTGTAGATCCACGGGTCATTCCTCTAGGCACCAAGGTATGGGTTGAAGGTTATGGAGAGGCGATAGCGGCGGATACTGGCGGTGCCATTAAAGGAAATAAAATTGATGTTTTTATTCCTTCAGAGGGACAAGCCCGTAAATGGGGCGTCAAGCAGGTTACTGTGAAGGTTTTAAATTGATTTCAGAAAAGGGATATCTCATTGAAGATGTCTCTTTTATTTTTTTGAGGAAATCGCATAAGTGTGAGGAATGTTGGGAACCATCAGAAATAGAGGAGGTATTTATTATGAAAAAAATAAGCTTAGTATTTATGTCTCTATTGGTGTTTGTCGGTGGTTGTGGTTTTTTTGAAAAGAAGGAAGAAAAAGTAGCTGTTAATGCCAAATCCCCGCTGACAGCAACCGCAAAGGTAATCGGTAAAAATAATGAAAGCTATGGAAATGCGTATTTTCAAGAAGAGGATAATGGGGTTATGATGACGCTGGCGTTATCTGGATTGCCACCAGGAACGCATGGCATTCATATACATGCAGTAGGGAAATGCGAACCGCCAACCTTTGAATCTGCTGGACCGCATTTTAATCCAACGTCTAAAGAGCACGGGAAGCTTAATCCAAAAGGCTATCATTTAGGAGATCTTCCGAATTTAGAAGTAGGCGAGGATGGTAGTGTGGATTTGAATTTTTTAGCTGAAGGCCTAACACTAGATAAAAATGCAGCTAATTCTTTATTAACTGGGGAAGGTACAGCCTTAGTTATTCATGAATCCGAAGACGATTATAAAACAGATCCTTCTGGTAATTCTGGTGCAAGAATTGCTTGTGGAGTCATTCAATAATAGTGCGTACTGTATCTAAAGGCAATTACTTTAGGTACAGTATTTTTTTGTAATGGTAAATAAAATATGAATGCCATTTTCGTTATACTACTTTTATTTAAAACAGGATACAAACGCACATATATGCACTTTCCATACATAAAAACATATTTAGTTTTAGGTTAGTAGAGAAAATTATTGTTTAATGGAGAATATTTGGGTATCAGAGGTATTGTTGGAAAAATGTTGTGTATATTTATAAAATACTGAATTTACCATAAATTCATTGACATTATTATACTAAATTTGATAATTTTAAATAGATTATTAAATATAACCAAAGGGGGAAGGTTACTTTGAAGAAAAAACAATTTAATCTATTTCTGCTCTTAACAGCAATTGCACTCTTAATTCTGGCTGCATGCGGATCTGATGGCGGAACAGGTACGAAGGACTCGGAGAATAAGGATGATTCGGCATCTTCTGGCAAACCACCATTAATGAGCTTACTTACAGGCGGAACACAGGGAACTTACTATGCGTTAGGTGGAACATTTGCTGATTTAATTACGAAGGAAACTGATATTAAAACCACTGCTGAGGTATCACAAGCATCTGCTGCAAATATGAATGCATTAGAAGCAGGAAAAGGTGAGATTGCATTTGTTCAAACAGATATTGCCTATTACGCTACTGAAGGAAAATTAATGTTCAAAAAGAAAATTGATACAATTGCTGCTTTAGGTGCTCTTTATCCTGAAACAGTACAACTAGTTACAACTGAGGCATCTGGAATAAAGTCATATGCAGATTTAAAAGGAAAAAAGGTATCTGTAGGTGCGCCGGGGTCTGGTACTTACGCAAATGCTGAACAATTACTTGAAGTTCATGGACTAACAATGAATGATATTAAAGCTCAAAACCTCGATTTTGGGGAATCCACAGATGGTCTTCAATCAGGTCAAATTGATGCAGCATTTATAACAGCTGGTACGCCAACAGCGGCAGTTGAAGCATTAAATGCAACGACGAAAGTAAATATTATCGGTGTAGATCCTGGTAAAGCAGATGAGTTAATTGATTTATATCCTTATTATGCAAAAGATACAGTAAAGGCTGAAACTTATGGTATTGCGAATGATACTGAAACAGTGTCTGTTCTTGCAATGCTAGCAGTGAAAAAGGACCTTCCAGATGATGTCGTTTATTCAATGACAAAGGCTATCTATGGTAACGCAGAAAAAATTTCCCATGCAAAAGGAGCGTTCATCAAAAAGGAAACTGGTTTAGCTGGTATCAGCATTGATGTTCACCCAGGTGCTCAAAAGTACTTTGATGAAAAGAAATAATGTGTAAACTAACAATCATTGCTTATAGTGAGTGAAAAGTAATTTCAGCAAATATAAAGAGGCTCGGGTTGCGTAAAGCTTCGGGTCTCTTTTCTTACTTTAAATCTGGGTAAAAGTGAGTAGCTTTTTAAGTGGAGGAACAAATGTCGTGCGACAGAGAAATTTAATAATTGTTTTAGCCATTTTATGTAGTAGCTTATGCCTAGTTATTTTTCTTCCTCTCCAAAAGGTATTCGTATTTACGGAAACGCGCACTGTGCATCCAATACTGCAATATATACCATTAACAACTGAGGAGACCTTTCAAATTAGATACACTCATTCTATTCATAAATCGGATGTGCTAGAACATTATCAATACATAGGTGGGAAGCGTATTCAAATGTTAGGAATGGAGTATGAAGATTTAGCCATCGGTATGCCGAGCAATGCTGAGGAGAATCAAATTTTTACAGAGCGTAATGGTAAATATTATTTACAGTTTAACAACGAAATTATCAACAATTTTACAATATTTATTGGAGATTTAGATTTAGATCTTGTGTTGATATACGAGCACTATGAATATGATTTAAAAAAAGATTTACAAAGGGGTAGTTCTTATTTATTTGAGGTGAAGCGTTTATCACTTTATGAACAATGGAAAGGAGTAAGGATGAGATGACAAAACAGCAAAAATTAGAAAACAAAGAAAAAGTAGAAGAATTCGAACAAATATCTGCTGAGGAGCAGCAAGCAATCCTTGAGAAATACGATATAGAATCGAATGTACGAACAATCACTGGCATAATGAAACATGTCATTTTCTTTGGACTATTAGCATTTTCATTGTTCCAATTATACACAGCAATCTTTGGCCAATTTCCGGCTCAAATACAGCGTACAATTCATTTAGGATTTGGTTTAACACTTATTTTCTTGCTGTTCCCTGCTCGAAAAAAAGCAGCAAAGCATAAAATCGCATGGTTTGATTATATTTTAGCAATCTTATCCATTGTAGTAGGTTCTTATTGGTCTATCAATTATACGGAGCTTGTTAACAGTAACGGGACGATTACACAATTAGATTTTATAGTTGGAATAATTGCTGTTGCATTGGTACTTGAGGCAGCTCGTCGCGCAGTTGGATTACCAATTACAATCATTGCAGTTGTTTTCTTGATTTATGCGTATTTTGGTCCGTATTTTCCTGCATTTATGGCACATAGAGGTCAGGATTTAGAGAGTATCGTTAATCTTATGTATTATACGACTGATGGTATTTTTGGTACGCCAATTAGTGTTTCTGCTACATTCATCTTTGTATTCTTACTTTTTGGTGCTTTTCTGGTAAAGACGGGAGTAGGGCAATATTTTAATGATTTAGCAGTTGCTCTTGCAGGTAAATTAATTGGAGGACCTGCTAAAGTGGCGGTGTTTTCCAGTGCGTTACAGGGAACCATTTCGGGCAGCTCTGTAGCGAATGTCGTAACATCAGGCTCATATACGATTCCTATGATGAAAAAGCTTGGGTATCGAAAAGAGTTTGCGGGTGCAGTTGAAGCAGCAGCCTCTACGGGTGGTCAGTTAATGCCTCCAATAATGGGGGCAGCAGCATTTTTAATGGTTGAATTTATCGGGCGTGGCATAACATATTGGGATATTGCGAAGGCAGCTGCAATACCTGCTCTGTTGTATTTTACAGGTATTTGGATTATGACGCATTTTGAGGCAAAGCGCGTAGGGTTAAGAGGCTTACGTGATGATCAAATGCCAAATCGACGAGAGGTATTTAAGAAAATTTATTTGCTGTTACCGATTATCGCTATAATAATATTAATGCTAACAGGTACACCTGTGATGCGTGCAGCGTTATACGGGATTATTATTTCTATAGGTGTGGCGATGTTTAATAAAGAAACACGATTAAAGCCAAAAGATATTATTAATGCACTAGTTGAAGGAGCACGTACAGCTCTTGGTGTAGTAGCAGCAACTGCTTGTGCAGGTATTATCGTTGGTGTTGTTGTAAAAACAGGCTTAGGCTTAAGTCTCGCAAATAGTTTAGTAGCATTAGCTGGTGGTAGCATTATTTTAACGCTAATTTTTGTTATGATTGCCTCATTAATACTAGGAATGGGGGCTCCTACCACTGCAAACTATGTCATAACGTCAACAATTGCTGCTCCTGCAATCGTAGCTTTATTATCACCGAATACACCACAGGAATTAGTGCCAGTAGTTATCTTGTTATCTGCACATTTCTTTGTTTTCTATTTCGGCATTATTGCTGATATAACACCACCAGTAGCACTCGCTGCCTTTGCGGCTTCAGGTATTTCTGGAGGAGATCCTATTAAAACAGGTGTAAACTCAGCTAAACTTGCCATTGCAGCGTTTATTATTCCTTACATGATTGTCTTTTCACCTGCATTACTGATGATTGATACTACGATACCACAAATTTTATGGGTTGTATTTACTGCAATTACCGGTATGGTAGCTATTGGTGCAGGAGTAATCGGTTACTGGTATCGTAAAATGCTTTGGGTAGAACGTTTAATAGCAATTGCTGCTGGTTTATTACTAATCTATCCAGAGAAATTCTCAGATTGGGCGGGGCTAGCAATCTTTATCATATTGTTTATCATTCAGTATATAACACAGCATAAAGACATTCCTAGAAATCGGAGAAAGAATGATACAAGTGTGACAGTGTCTTAAGAACTTAATGAAATTTAACAGGAATCTGCTGATTATTATAGGGATTAAACCATTGTATAAGGTTTATTTCCCTATAGTTTTCATGTGGATTCTTTTTTTACTTTTTGAAAATAATTTATCCATATTATGGTTGTTATTAATCTAATTAAGTGATTGGTTTTATATTTATTATGCATATGTAGCATTATTTGTTGCTTTTTTATAAAAAGGCAATGTATAATTCTATTATCAGAAAATTCTATTAAATAGGAGTGGTAAAATGAAAAAGCTGTTAAATTCAAAGTTTGAAACGTATTTAATGGATCAAGAGCCTGAATTCGCGATGGAAGAAGAAAAAAATGAGGAGCAGACTATAATCATTCATTATGATGAATACCCACAAGGTTTTTTTACAAGTTTATAATATTTATTTGATGGACTGTGTGAAAGAGAACAAAACTTTCAGCACAGTCCTTTATTTTTGTATTAATTTGTTATTTATATGAATTTTAGTATAAAGCATTTGAATATGGGTCTAATTACATATGTACTTTTCTGAAATTATTTCATGTATAATGAGAAACAAAAATGAGTATGAGGTGTAATGATGTCAGCTGCAGTAACATTAGAAGAATCAATATATCAATGGTTTGATCATTTTCATAAATATCCTGAGGTAAGCTGGAAGGAATATGAGACAACTAAAAAAATTGCGTCCATACTAGACGAATTGAATGTGTCGTATCGCTTATTAGGCGATGTGCCTGGATTAATTGCTGAAATTGGGACAGGGGATGAGATTGTTGCTGTTAGAGCAGATATCGATGCCTTATGGCAAGAAGTAGATGGGAAGTGGCAGGCGAATCACTCGTGTGGCCATGATGCGAATATGACAATGGTTCTTGGTGCATTACTACTACTTAAAGATCTGCCATTGCAACATCGTGTTCGTTTTATTTTCCAACCTGCTGAAGAACTAGGGAATGGAGCCTGCGCAGCCTTTGATCGAGGAGCAGTTGAAGGGGTATCGCATTTATTTGGTGTACATTTAAGACCGATTGAAGAATTACCACTTGGGAAGGTTTCACCAGCTATCCATCATGGGGCTGCTTATTTTTTAGAGGGAACAATTCAAGGTATCGATGCACATGGTGCCAGACCACATCAGGGGAAAAATGCCATTGATGTAATTATGGCTGTTCAACAAATGCTGAACAGTATTCATCTATCACCGTTTGAACCACATTCTGCGAAGCTAACAAAAATTATTGCAGATGGCGGTAGTACAAATATTATTCCGGGTAACGCTAGCTTTTCAATGGATATTCGCGCACAGCATAATGAACAGCTTGAATTGCTTCGAAGTCGTATTGAGTCTGGTTTAAAATCTATACAGCAGCAATTTGATATAGGTATGGACTGGAAGTGGATTGATTATACTCCAGGTGCTGAAGTTTCACCAATCGCAGCAAGAATGGCGAAAGAGGCAATCATTGAAACATTAGGTGAGGAGCACTTAGCGGATGAAATCACTACACCAGGCAGCGATGATTTCCATTTTTATACTGTGAAAAAACCAGAATTAAAAGCGGCGATGATTGGTATTGGAGCTAATTTGGCACCAGGATTACATCACCCTAAGATGACATTTGATCGTAGTGCATTGGTCGACGCTGCAAAAGTACTTGCATGTGTATTAGAAAAGAAGGCAGATTTCGAATAAAAAAATAAAGCTATATTAAAAGATTATATTTTCTTTTAATATAGCTTTTTTGTATCAGTATTTTACAAAATGCATGGATATATATAGAGTTTGTGTTGTTTTTAATAGCTACTTGAAAGCGTTTTATTACGCTAAAATAGTGAGATTTGCTTGAGAGGCATAAATTTTTTGCGTTGACTTTTAATTTTTTGAATATTAAGCTAAAAAACGTAAAAAATTATTTGCGCCTTAAAATATCGGAGATGGAAATGGGTGCAAAAAAAGGGGATGGGACCATGAAAAAAGAAATTAATGCTCTTTGGGCACTTTTAACTTTTGCAATTATGATTATTACGATGCTTATTACAGTAGTTGTTTTAGAGCAAAGTCCTCACGTACCTCTTCTTGTTGGCACAACTGTAGCAGCGATTGTTGCCAAATTACATGGATTTAAGTGGATGGAAATTGAGGAAATGATGTATAAAGGTATACGTCTAGCTTTACCAGCAATTGTCATTATTATTTTAGTAGGTTTGACAATCGGTGCATGGATCGGCGGCGGTGTCGTAGCAACAATGATCTTTTACGGCTTAAAATTAATTTCTCCGGCATGGTTCTTAGTAACAATTATGCTGTTATGTTCAATCGTTTCATTGGCGATTGGTAGCTCATGGTCTACAATGGCAACAATAGGTGTTGCTGGGATGGGGATTGGTCTAAGTATGGGAATTCCGGCGGCAATGATTGCTGGGGCAGTTATTTCAGGTTCCTATTTTGGTGATAAAATGTCGCCTTTATCAGATACGACCAATCTTGCTGCAGGTTTAACTGGAACTGATCTTTTTGATCATATTAAGCACATGCTTTACACAACAATTCCGGCTCTTGTCATTGCACTTGTTGCCTTTGGAATTATGGGAAGAAAATTTGCAGATGTCTCTATGAAGTCAGAAGAAATTTTAACAACTTTAAAAGTAATGGAGGAAAGCTTTGTTATTTCTCCTTTGCTATTACTTGTACCAGTAGGTGTTATTGTATTAGTTGCGAAAAAGGTGCCAGCAATTCCAGCTTTAATTATTGGGATCGTATCAGGTTTCTTACTACAAATTTTTGTACAGGGCGGTTCAGCTGCAAGTGCTGTTCAAGCATTACAGGCTGGATTTGAAATCTCTACAGGTAATCACATGGTGGACGAACTATTTAACCGTGGTGGACTAGATTCAATGATGAATACGGTTTCAATGACCATTGTAGCTATGACATTTGGTGGTATTCTAGAATATTCAGGTATGTTAAAGGCGCTTATGAACGTTATTGTGAAATTTGCTAAATCTACAGGTAGTCTAGTTGCTTCAACGATAGCAGCTTGTGTAACGACAAATGCAACATGTTCTGAGCAATATATTTCGATTGTAGTACCGTCACGTATGTTTGCAGGTGTTTATCAAAAACGAGGATTACACTCTAAAAACTTATCTCGTGCGTTAGAGGATGGGGGAACATTAACGTCTGTATTTTTCCCTTGGAATACTTGCGGGGTGTTTATCTTAGCAACATTAGGTGTAAGTGCTATGGAATATGCACCATATGCGATTCTTAACTTCACTGTACCTATTATTTCGATTATCTATGCTTATATCGGGTTTGCGATTGTAAAACTAACTCCTGAAGAAATTGCAGAGGCAGAGAAGCGTAAAAAAGAGCAAGAAATAAACGATGCGAATATGGCGGTAGTGGACTAAATCTAAATTATCCCATCTACTAGCTAACCGTAGTCTCGCAGATGCCAAAAGTATCTGCGAGAATTTTTTAATAAATAGCAAAGTTCAATTCATAGATTGTGCGTGGACGACCTTGCTGATGGGTCATTTCTTCACCTACGACTTTAGCATAGCCATTGTCTACTAATTTTTTAATAATACGCTCTGTTGTACGTCTTGTAACCTGAAGGTATTGTGAAAGAATGTGAGCAGTAAATTGAGCTGATTGTCGCCCTCGACTAAAGTTGATGATTTTAGAAATATTTAAAGGGCTTAGGCTTGTTAGCTTTGCCATTTGTAAAACGTAAGGATCATCTGTTTTTAAAGCTAGTTTTACTTCCGATTTTGGAAATGGACCTAGTAAATTTTTATGTTCATCAAGTATATATATTTCATAGGGTTTTGCAAAAGTTAATGCGTTTTTTGCATTTTGGCTCGCCTCAAGAATGGAGTGACCAAAGCCAAAAGCAAGCTTAAAGGGTATTTCAATTTGTTGCATTAAACTTTGCAAATTTTCTTTTGAAAGGGTATTTTGCAAATATCCTGCTGTAGTATAAAGTTCAAAAGAATTTGTAGTAATTTGCTTATAGGTTGAATGTGTAGCTGCGGTAATCTTCGTTAAAATGTAGGTGTCTAATGAATTGTTTTCGGGAATTTCTAATAGACCTACAACAGCTTTCACAGATTCTGATTTAGTTAAAAGTGATTGAGATTTTGTTTCTTCTAAGTATTGAACAATCGAATTTGTTGCATCTATCATACGCATAGCAGGTATTTGAAGTTCTTGTAATTCATCAAAAACACTATGAATACTTGTAATGACAAAATCAATGCTCTGTGTATTCCACAGCGCTATATGATGCTGTAGTATTGCTTGAGTAGGTCTCGTAATAGCGATCTGCTGAATATAAGGCTTTGGACCAGAATACTCAATTTCATTTAGAACATTTGCCACAAAAGCAGGATTCATCACATCGATAGAAATTCTACTTAAAGATATTGCATGGTTGGCCATTACGGAGAGCAATGTTGTGGAGATAGCTGTTTCGTCTTGTTTTATATAATTCCATGGGATGGGTATTTCAGATAAAGAAGATCGGGCATGTAAATAAGGTAATGTTCCGCTAAGCAATAGCGCATCACATGGTCTAATTTGCTTTAATAAAATAGGTGCCTCTTCAGGATGACTGTAAGGATAAAATTCTAATTGAATATTCTCTATGTTTTGTGCAATACTAATAATACGTTTCATAAATGCTTTAGAGCAAATAACTGCTATTTTAGTAGACATGGGCACCATTCCTTTTCTATATTTTTTCAACAATTAGCGACGTATTAGCGACAACAAAATTATACAGGAGATTGATAAAAATGAAAATCCAACAAGTAGAAATTTTTGCAATTCATTTACCATTAATTGAACCATTTATTATTAGTTATGCTACATATGATTCAATGCCTTCTATTATTTTAAAGGTTACCACAGATACTGGTATTATAGGCTATGGTGAAGCTGTGCCAGATGAGCATGTAACAGGGGAGACATGGGAAAGCACATATGCTGTTTTAAAAAATCAGCTAGTACCTGCAATCATTGGAGTGAATCCAATGGAGTTTGAAAAAATTCACGATAAAATGAATAAAATTGTGAAGGATGTACCAGCCGCAAAAGCTGCAATTGATATTGCCTGCTTCGATATTGCTGGGAAAGTACTACAGGTTCCAGTGTATCAGCTGTTAGGTGGACGTTATCATGAGAAATTCCCAATCACACATGTGTTAAGCATAGGAACACCAGAAGCAATGGCAGATGAGGCTGCAAATCGAGTAGAAATGGGCTATCGTTCATTTAAAATGAAGGTAGGTACAGAGGTTGTACGTGATGTTGCTCGAATTAAAGCGGTGCGCGAACGAGTAGGAGAGGACATTGCCATTCGAGTAGATGTAAACCAAGGCTGGGGGAATGCATCCACTACATTACAAGGTTTACGTGCAATGAAAGACTTAAATATTGATTGGTTAGAGCAGCCAATAGACAGTGAAGATATTGACGGAATGGTGGAAATTAAGTCAAAAACCGATGTTACACTAATGATTGATGAAGGACTTCGTGGTGTACGTGAGATGCGTGAAATTATTGCAAAGCGTGCAGCAGATAAAGTAAATATCAAATTAATGAAATGTGGCGGCATTTATCCTGCTATGAAGCTAGCGGTGATGGCTGAAATGGCAGGTATCGAGTGCCAGATTGGTTCAATGGTAGAATCATCTGTTGGCTCAGCAGCAGGCTTCCATGTGGCATTTTCTAAAAAAATTATGACAAGTGTAGAATTAACAGGTCCATTAAAATTCTCCAAGGATGTAGGCAACCTACATTATGATGTCCCGTTCATCTGTTTAAATGAAAAATCAGGTTTAGGTATAGATGTAGATGAGAAGATTCTTAAAGAATTGTGTAAATTCTCAACGGTTGTAACAGCCTAAGGAGGCACAGTATGGAAAACATCTATGAAGGAATGCTTGGAGAAACACCGTTTTATGTAACAACATTAACTCTTCAGCATTTACAAGAAATTGAGAATTTACAAGTTGAGGTTTATGAATCGTTGGCTGATCAAAGTATTTTACAGCCGCTTACTACTGAAGAATTTGAATATATTTTAGAAGGCAATGGCATGATGATAGGTGCTTATGTTGGGCAGGAGCTTATAGCCTTCCGTGCGCTCTTAAACCCTCCTGTAGATAATGAACATCTTGGCTATGATTGTGGAATTGCGGAGGATGCATTCAAACGTGTTTTATATCAAGAAATTTCGAATGTTTCTCCTAAATATCGTGGTTATGGCTTACAAAAAACATTAGCTAATATTGTGATGAGTCAAATCGATTTAGCGAAATATGATTATGTTTGCTCTACCGTAAAGCCTTATAATATTCCTAGCTTAAAGGACAAATTCGCTCAAGGTTTAGTAGTGAAAGGATTAAAGATTAAGTACGTAGATAAGTTACGCTATATCTTCTTTAAAGATTTACGACAGGAGCTACCAATTTTTAAAGAAAAGAAAATAATATCCATGGATGATACGGTTAGTCAGCAACAACTTTTAAAACAAGGTTATATAGGTACTTCTATATATGAGAATCAAAATGATTGGTTTGTTGTTTATGAAAAGTAAATAAAATATAAGCCCTGTTCTTCACAGATTGCGAAGAGCAGGGCTTTTTTGCAAAGGTTTGTTATTTTTTCAATGGACAAAAGCCACAGGCCATTAAACCAGGAATATCCTTGGAAAAACAACATGATTTTCGGACAGGGACATTTACCAAATTTGATGGACTTTGACCGCCTGTATACTGTGCCCACCATGACTTGTTTGAGAAACGAGCCCAAGTTTTAGGATCTTCTAATATTTCAATATCATCCATTGCTTGGTCTGCTAAGCCAGGGTTCGATAACAACATATGATAGTGCCAAAGGAGATAGCCAAAGAAATTTTCCCAAATTGTCAAAGGCGAAACGGATGTCACTTTTCGAAGCTGTTGCACAATAACATGCCCATCGTATAAGATCTTCTCGATAACTGATTGACGCTCATCCTCATCCACGTAACGCCAATCATTTGGGTTGACAAACATTGCAACTGTAAAGCTGTTAAATTCTTTTGCGGCATCAAAACGAAGCTCAATTGGTTTTCCATCCCATACCTCGTCATATGCAGCAAGCATGTATAACTGCATGGCAAAAAACATTCCATAGCGTCGTCCGAAATGGGAGATGGCTGCTGCTTCTGTTGCTGCGTCCGTAATACCCATCATCAGATTTAAAAAATCAGGATGGTAAAAGTCCTTATGTATATCGGCTAATGTAAATAATGTTCGTTTCGGCTCTGTCGTATAAATGCTGTAGGAATTTAATTGTCGAACTTGATCCATCGTTAATGCTGGCATTGTCATCACCTTTTCTTTCAATCGTCTGCTATTTCAATTATAAATTAATCAATTTTGCTTCACAAATGGAAAGCAATATAGTAAAATGCATTAAATATATCTGAAAAGTAGGTTTTTATGTCACAGCTACAAGTAATTTCTAGACAGCTAGTTCGACTCAACCAATGGACGATTCTTTTGAGTGTCATTCTTACATGGCTAACGGGGATCAGCTGGATTAATTGCTTTTCAGTTAAAGTGGCAGGTACTAGGCTATGTGTTTACAGGTATGGTAGCCATAACTTCTTCAATAGCTGTGTAGGATGCTCTGTGCATTTTCAATTAAAGCAATGGCAATATCGCCGCTCGTTGAAGAAGGCATTGTAAAAAATTTAATAATTAATTTTCAGATTACTGTTGACATTTTAATTGATAATGATTATCATTATCGTATAAAGATTATTCCTCCTTTACAATACAGTGTAGAGAGGATGAACTTTAGCTACTTTTCTCCAGAAGTTTGCTAGTTCATGATAACGCTCCTAAAACCCCCCTCATTTTTTGGGAACGTAAAATCTCAGAGCAACTTATGCCAATATGGATAAGTTGCTCTTTTTTTGATTGTCATTAGATAAGGAATTAGTTAATTAGTAGCTGGCTTGGTATGGTAAAATAAAAAATAGAACTTTAATTAGAAATAAGCGGAGGAAAATAAATGAAGAAATATATTATCACTTTGCTCATCGTGTTAGCCTTTTTAACTAACCCATCATCATCTAAAGCGGAAGTACAATGGGACGGGGCGCAAGTTATGAAGGGGCAAACGGGAAAAATGACCTTTACCAAAGATGTAAAAGTATATAAGAAAAATACAAATGGTACATATAGCTCGATGACAGTCAAGCGCAACAACTATTTCCGAGTGTATGATATCGAAAAGTATGACAATAAAACATTTTATTGGATGAGCTCGGGTTACCGTGTTCAAGCAACGGATTTAGTTGTTTTTAAGAAAGTACCTCTGAACATACGCGCTTCTCTTTATGATAATCCTGGCTATATCAACATCAATCATCAAGATATTGACTATACCTATGGAAAACATTACTTCGATGGATCTGAATATAGAGGTCCTAATTATAATGTTTCTATTAATGAAAATTTACACTATGTTTATTTGCGAACTGATGGAAATATTGAAAAGAGCTATATTGATGCCACAGATATTCGCATTGCCGAAACAATAAAAAGAGATGAAAGACTCTATAAGCTAACAGCTGATGCACAACATCTAAGAGGTCCATTGGCTGGAGGAAGTTCAGGAGGGAAATATTCAAAAGGAACTGTTTTTCAATCGTTAGGACTTGAAATAAATGGATATCTAAGAGTGCAAGTACTAGGAACATGGGGAGAAGACTTTATTTCTACTTATATTCCTGTAAAATTACTCCAACCTGTTCAAAGTCAAGAGAAACGCTATATTCGATATGGTGTTATTGGTGAAGGTAAAAAGTCAAAAGAGCTAAAGCGCTTTGATGAAGTAACGTTATTGACTGAAAAAAATATGACAGCTTGGATTGAGATAGACGGGGAAACGTATTATGTACCAAAAAAAGTCCTAGCTACCATAAAACCAAACGAAGCACCGATTATTACTACATCTTTCTTGCCAAATGATACGCTTCAACAATTAGTTTATACGAATGGTGTATATAAGAAAACAGCTAATAATCGTTTTGAAGAGCAGAGAGACAATCGATTCATTGACTATCTTGAAACAGAACAATCCTTTAATTATGAAAAGGATGGTATCAAATATATTTTTGATAAGCCAGTTACAGAAGGTTCAAAAGTGACTAGAATAGAGAACGGAATGATAAATGAAGGATTTGTTCGTGCCATTCATTACACATTCACAAACTCAACAGGCACGTTTAACAATGTTGTGGAAACATCCTATAGAGAACTTTTTGCACCAGGCTATGGTTATATTAATGGATATAGCAGCGAACTAAGGTCCTATGAATAGCAATTCCTTTACTTAAAGGGTGAAAATCTTAGTAATAGGAAAACAGGTGGGGAAAAAATTTTTTCCTCACCTGTTTGATTTTAGGTCTTTAATTGCCTTCAACAGAGAAAACCAAATTATCGGAGCGGTCTGATAGATTATTGATAAAACTAATGAAAGCTATGGTTGAAAATCCAGAAAGATATATTAAAGAGTTGAGCTGTTATGAGAGGTAGATTGTTGAACAGCACCTTTTTTCCCTAGTATCATCGTGTAGTAGCTGTGTAAGAGCATACCTACTATAATAACGCCTAGACCTGCTAAGGCAATTGGATCCGGGAAGGCGATGCCGAGTAATAATACTTCACCAATAATAACAAAAAGAATTTCAGTCGATTGTGTTGCTTCAACTGCTGCAAGTTTACCTTGATGGTCTCGCACTCGGTCGGTCGCAATGAAAAATAAGATTGTGGCAATAACGCCTGAGCTGATACCAACAAGCAAAGATTGGAGTATTTGATTTATTGAAGGTAGCCCAACTGTTGCTAGGGCATAGATGGCCATAATAATCCATGCTGGCATAGAAGCAATGGTCATACCGAGAACTCGCTGAAATGTATCAATACGCCCTCCACATATTTCCATCATTTTACGATTACCAAGAGGGTAGGCAAACGATGCAACTACAACAGGCAGGATGCCAAGCATTAAGCTTTTCATTGGAACAGATTGTGCCTGTGGTACTTGAATAAGCAATATACCAGCTAAAATAACACACGAAATTAGTAATGAAATAAGTGGTATTTTTTGACGCACTGTTTTTCCTGCTACAATCGAAACAAATAGGGGGGCTAGTAATACACCAGCAACGATTGTAAACTGCCATGTTCCTGAAACGAGCCAGCCTGGACCAAAGGCGGCTGCAAATGTTAGAGGTGCATAAAATAATACGAACCCAACAAAGCTCCATAGAAGCCATGAGATAGGCTGAGCTTTCATTTCGCCAGAGAGTTGAGAAAAGCCCTTTCTATAGAAGACAATTATGAGTAAAAATGGAAGCATGAAGAAATAACGAAGAGATGCGCTCCATAACCAGCTACCACCTTGCATCTCCATCGCATGATTTAAGATAAATGTAACAGCGAAAAATAGGGAAGCCAAAACACCTAATGCAATTTCTTTCATAGAAGTCACCTCCATTTGAGTTAATAATTCGTAAGTGAAATGTTAATATGTAATTCGAAAATTCAGTTATTTATCTTCGTACAGCAGAAGACTCCCATCTCTCCAAGTGGTGAGATGAATGAGGTTTTGGTTCTTTTTCAGTGGATGTCGAAGATAGAGTCTCCGGCGGATGTCACGGATTTTCAAAGGAATGAATTGTGCGGGCACAATTCAAAATCCGGACGCAATTACGCCAAGGCGAAATTGATACTGAAAAAATTACGAAGAAAGGAGCAAGCCCTTCTTCGTAATTAAAATTATAACTTATTTTCCTTGCTGTTCAAATAGCTGAACAATCTCAATAATAACCTGTGTCGCCTTTTCCATTGTTTCAGCAGATACATATTCATATTTACCGTGCATATTTTCGCCACCCGCAAAAATATTTGGTGTTGGTAAGCCCATATAAGACAGCTGTGAGCCATCCGTACCGCCACGAATCGGTAATGTAATCGGTGTAATATCTAATTTTTCCATTGCTGCACGGGCAATGTCAACAATTTCTTTTACAGGTTCAATTTTTTCACCCATATTATAGTATTGATCTTCAATAGTTATGTTTAATGCATCCTCACCAAATTGAGCTTTAATTTTGGCTGCTGCGTCAAGCATAAGTTGCTTCTTCTCCTCAAACTTTTGACGATCGTGGTCACGTACAATATACGAAAGCTCTGTATGCTCGATAGCTCCCTTAAAGCCCATTAAGTGAATAAAGCCCTCATAGCCATCCGTTTTTTCTGGTACTGCATCAGCAGGCATTTCATTTTGGAAGGCGATAGCCATTGTGATGGCATTCACCATTTTGTTTTTTGCAGAACCAGGGTGTACACTTGTGCCCTTTGTCACAATCTTTACCCCAGCAGCATTAAAGCTTTCATATTGTAGCTCGCCAAGTGGTCCGCCATCCAACGTATAAGCATAGTCGGCTCCAAAAGCAGTTACATCAAATTTATGAGGACCACGTCCAATTTCTTCATCAGGCGTAAACGCTATACGTAATTTACCATGTTTAATAGAAGGATTGTTTTTAAGGTATTCCATAGCCGTTATAATTTCTGCAATACCAGCTTTATCGTCTGCTCCTAATAATGTAGTACCATCTGTTGTGATTAACGTTTGCCCTATATAATTTTTAAGCTCCGGAAAATCCGTTGGTGACATCACTAAATTTTCATTTAGCTGAATATTTCCGCCATCATAATTATCAATGCGCTGTGGATTGACATTTGTACCCGTATAATCAGTAGCTGTATCAACATGTGCTAAAAAGCCGATAGTAGGTACTTCTTTGTCTGTATTTGCCTCTAGTGTTGCAAATAAATAACCATTTTCATCTAATGTAATATCCGTTAAACCTATTGCAGCTAGTTCATCTTTTAGAACATGCAATAAATCAAATTGCTTTTGTGTAGAAGGAGTTGTTTCGCTTGTAAAGTCAGATTGTGTATCAATTTTTGCATAACGAATTAATCGCTCGATTACTTGTTCTTTCATAAAAGTATGGCCTCCTAATGTGTATGTTTAACTTCTTTCAGCAGGTGTCCAAACACCAGCTGAAATAGAGGAACTCAGTCTAAGAATGCCACGTCCTGTGGCAATCTATCTGTGTGAAAGCGAAGCGACAGCAACACGGTTTTATCTGTGCGAAAGCGAAGCGACAGCAACAATAACAACAACACGCGACTGAGTGACCAACATCAAGTTGATCCAAAGCCTCAGCTAGATATTATTGTAACACTTTACTTCGGATTTCGGAATATTGAAGGATGCTTAAAGCTATAAGTAATTGAGCACTGTAATAGGTCAGCATAATAACCTCATGTGAGAAGGATAGGGGCATTACAAATTTATTAATGGCTAAATAGGAATCCGATGCGATAAATAGTAGCGCCCCAATTATCGCAAAGGTGGAACCTGTTCGAATCGCAGTCCAACCCATCGATAAGATAATGGATATATACGCGATGACTGCAATACCTAGGACAACATCTCCCGAAGAAAGCACCGTTCCAGCAATCCACACAGCCATACTTGCCCCATAAACAAGTAAAATTATTTTTGCCCATGATGGTACCTGTCGTTCATTAGTAGACGAAAAGGCAAAGATATAAAAAATATGACCGATTAAGAAACTTGTTAATCCAATGAGAAACCACTGTAATGTATAATCACCCACCATACAAAAAACAAGACCAACAACAATCAGCAGCTGGTACTTCTTAAAGCCTTTTTGAGAAGCAGCTAAAATAATGATTAATAGCATAGGGATAATTTTAAAGATGAGCTTTAGACTTTCTTCTATATGGGAATAGAAGAAAATATAATAAAAACCAAACATAGCGATAACAAGAATTAAAATTTTTTTAAACAAATATTTCATCTCCTTTTCATTTGAAATTCTTTATCTATGTTAAAATTTCCTTTATAAAGTCCTCTTTTTTGATAAAAATCATTAATCAGGAAGGAATGGTCATCAAGCAATGTATGAAACTTTTTACGAATGCAGCCGTAAATAAGTAGACAGTTAGCTAAGAAAGGGTGAACAAAATGACCAAGCTATTAATAGCTTCAGCAGTCATTGCACTAATTGCGAGTATATTATTAACACCGCTTATAACGAAGAAGCGAGAAGATGGAAAATCTAAAAAGGTAATTGGATACTTTTTTATAGGTGTCTTTGTACTAGGATTTCTAGCTACTGGCATCACAGTATATGTCACAAAAATGGATGTAAACTGGCTTGCATTTTGGCCAGCTATTATTCTATTAACATTAGGTGGGGCGTTCCTTGCAAGTGGAAATGAAAGAAAAATAAAAGGTTTATTATTTTTAGTAAGTTTAGGGGTTGCCATATATGTATTATCAGCTCCTTTATGGAATGCTAACAACAAATTTACATCAGCAGAGATGAAGGAAGAGGTAGAGATAAAGCCGTTTGATGAAACACAAACACCAGCTAGTGTACCTCCTAAATTTGCACGTAATAAGATGAAGAAAGCATTTGGTCAAGTACCAAATACGAGCTATTATGAATTAGGGCGATTACAAATTCAAAAAGTAAATGGTGAGTATGTGTATATTGCACCCGTTGAATTTTCAGGCTTTTTTAAATGGATGAATGGTGGCTCTACACCAGGTTATTTTATAATGAGTGCGACAGATTCAGCAGATAATCCAAAATTTGTGGAACAAGCAATGAAGTATGTGCCTTCAGCTTACTTAAATTCAAATTTAGAGCGTCATATTCGCTTACAGCATCCGTTCCTTATTTTCTATGGAGATGTACAACTTGAAGTAGATGATGATGGTAAGCCGTATTATATTCGCTCTTATGGTGAATTTGTTTCAGCACGTAATGGCTTTGATGTAAAAGGGATTGTATTGGTGGATGCGTTAACAGGTAAATCCGAAGTTGTGAAGTTGGAGGATGTTCCAGAATTTATTGATGGAGCGGTATCACCCGAGACTGTGAGCTTACAAAACAGCTACTTTGGTAATTATGTTCATGGATTTTGGAATAGCAAATTTGGTAAAAAGGATGTAAAACTTCCTTCAGATGAGGGAACAGAATCAAATGTTAGCCCAATTTTTGATGAAAAAGGCGATATGTATTATTTCACAGACTTTACGAGTCCTAAAGAGGGTGTCGATTCGATGCTCGGCTATTCTTTAACAAATGCACGAACAGGTCAAGCGACATATTATACTGGAAATTTGGATTCTTCTTATATGGATTCACAAGGGAATTTGCAAATTATTGAAAAGAAATTTATTGAGAAAAAATGGTCTGGTGAAATGCCTGTATTATACAATTTTTACGGAGAAGCTAGCTGGTTAACTGCGGTGCTTGATTCAAATGGTTTTTTACAAAACTATTTCATTGTTTCAGCAGCAAATCCTGAAATTTCAGTTTTTGCAACGACACCTAAAGAGGCACTAAAACTATATAAAACAGCCCTGAGCCGTGGAGGAAATACGGTTGATGGTAGTTCAAGTGCAACTGAGAAAAATGCTAGTGGGAAAGTACTACGCGTGTATAAAGAACGTCTAGGTGACTTTACTGTTGTATCGTTTTTATTAAGTAATGGGGAAAATTACTTAGTGAGTGCAGACACGGAACCACTTTCAATTTATTTACAAGAAGGTGATGAAGTTGTTCTTACTTATGGCGATACAGGTGAGCAATTCCTGCCAGTACGAACACTCATAATTAAAGGTCTACAATAGAAAATATACCCGAAAAAGACGATCTAGTTGCAAATGTGCTGCACAGATCGTCTTTTTATGTTGGCTGAGATTGAATATAGTGAAGCATCTTTCCTTGATGATTTATAAAAAGTGTTTTTGCATGCTCATTTAAGGAGAAAGTTTCCTGAATATACTCATGAAGCTGCTTCTGTTCATAGTCAAAAGAATGTGGTTCTTCATTTTCTAATATATATGACAGTAAAAGTGTATGTAATACTACTACTTCTAAATTTTGTGTATTGGTAATAAATTTTAAATTGAGGATAGTTGTATGGGAAACGAAATCATTTACATAATCAATAGCATGCTCATAAACGGTCATATCTATATGAGGTTCCAGCCTCTTTCTTAATAACGTACATTTATTGTTTAACTCTTGAATTTTTAAAAATAAACCTCTAATACTTCGCTTATGCTGTTGTTCTAAAGTACGAGCAAGATGTTTATTGACATGGGACATTTGAACAAAACTCCTTTCCACATAAAGTCATCATCTATTAATATGAATGGAATTGTTGGAAAAGGAAAGAGTCTTTTCGTTTAATTTGTACCTTAATTTAACATAATAATAGAGACGAATATACTAATTGCAACACGATGAACTATTTTACATATAAAAAAGTGGAGTTAATATCATACGATAGTAACCCCACCAATAAAATCTAAATTGAATTCTATTTCCAATTGAAACCTTTTTTAGCTAAGAATTCATTAATATGCGGACGTCGTTGTTCCATTAAAAAATCAGCCATTTGCTTTGTCCAGTTATCAATTTTTCTATTGGAAGAACGACTATTATAATAGGCTTCCATTGTTTCGTTATAATTTGGTAAAAGCTTCTCGTACTGTTGTGCATTGTATTCATTTTCATGTAGGATTGCAGCAACTGGTAATCGAGGTTTTACTTCATTGCGGCGAGCAGGAACCCCAATCGTTAAGCCGAAGAGTGGGAAAACATGATCAGGTAAATTCAATAATTCGCTAATTTCCGCAGGTTTGTTACGAACACCGCCAATATAGCAAATACC
The DNA here is from genome assembly GCF_058788755.1 of Lysinibacillus sp. FW301-JW8. NCBI lineage: Bacteria > Bacillati > Bacillota > Bacilli > Caryophanales > Bacillaceae > Lysinibacillus > Lysinibacillus sp. FW301-JW8. The sequence continues at coordinate 66,008 of NZ_JBYTBB010000013.1, read as the reverse complement.
GTATCCCATTGACTCTGCAGCAATGACAAAGTTTTGAGCAAATAATGATACATCCGCAACCCCAACAAGCACGTTTTCGGCTGTATCTGCTACAATTTCCACACCTTCTAGTCTACCAGCCATTTGTAAACGTTTAAAATCTACACAAAAGACAAATGCAGCGCCAGAAGTTTCGAATTGACGAGGGTTACCAGAGAGCAAGCCTAGTTGTTCCTTTTTCTCCTCATCTGTAACCCAAATAACGCTATAAGCTTGTACAAAATGAGAGGTAGCAGCCATTTGCGCAGTAGCAATTAGCTCCTCGATGATTTCCTTTGAAATTGGATTACCATCATAAATACGAACCGAAGAGTGGTTGCGTAATAAATCTTTAACCATTTAATATTCTCCTTTTTCCCTTTTATATACCAAGAGCATATCACGCTTTTTCTTCAAAATCGAATGTATCTGACGTTTAAACTATTTCCGGATAATTTGGAAATGTATAAAATTTCTCGAAAAATAAAATATTTACTTAAATATATATTGAATATTCTAAAAAGTATAAAATTGTGGATGATAAGGTTTTTCCTAATATTCGGGATATAGAGATGGAATATCTAACCAAGTAATCTGATTGAACAAAAATATAGAAAAGCGGTACTATGAGGGACGCTGCATTATCAAAATAATAGAAAGATAACAAAAGCCTTGTAGGACAGTTAATTGGTCCTGCAAGGCTTTTGTGTTAATAATAGTATCCAAAAGAACTGCTCGGGTTGCCAAGAGAATCGCTCAGGTCACCCGTAGAACTGATCGGGTTGCCAAGAGAATAGCTCGGGTCACCCGTAGAACTGCTCGGGTTACCAAGAGAATCGCTCGGGTTACCTGTAGAACTGATCAGGTTGAGCAAAGAATAGCTCGGCTTGCCCGGAAAACTGCTCAGGTTGTCTAAAGAATAGCTCGGGTCACCCGTAGAACTGATCGGGTTGCCAAGAGAATAGCTCGGGTTACCTGTGGAACTGCTCGGGTTGCCAAGAGAATAGCTCGGGTCACCCGTAGAACGGATCCGGTTACCAAGAGAATCGCTCGGGTTATCTGTAGAACTTATCAGATCACCTGGAGATTTGCTCAGGTTCCCATTAAAGTATTTAATGACTTTATTTACAATAATCCAATCCATTTCCAGTAGGTCGCGGAGAACAGAAGCACTAGGATGAAACCAATAATGGTCAATGGTATACCAGATTTCAAGAAATCCTTTGTTGTAAAAGCTCCTGTACCATAAGCAAGCATATTTTGGGGTGCGCTTATTGGTAACAGGAAGCCAAAGCTAATCACAAATTGCTGCACAATGACGAAACCGACTTGGTCAACATTAGCCGTTAATGTGGAGGCCAAAACGATAAACACAGGTACAAGCGCAGATGCTAAGCTTGTCGCACTGGCAAAGCCTAAGTGAATAAGAATATTAAATAGTGTAACCAATGCGATTGTTGCTAGAATCGGCATAGTATCTAGACCGAGTGATCCAAATACTTTGTCAGATAACCATGATGCACCTTTCGTATTCAATAAAATTGTACCAAGCATTATACCAACCGCAAAGACGATAATTGTTCCCCAAGGAATATGAGGCTCAACTTCCTTCCACGTATAAACACCGATTTTGGGCATTAATAGAATAGCGATAGCAATAATTGTGACTGTTGTTGTGTCGAATGGGTGCAGTTTACCCTCAGTTGCCCAGAAAAATAGTAAAACCATTGACGTGATGATTAAACGGACTTCAGGAGCTTTTAATGGACCTAGTTCTGCAAGCTGCTTTTTGATTACCTCTTTTCCGCCCTCTATGTTGCTAGTCTCAGGCTTAATCAGAGAAATCATAATGAAAAATAAAGCTATAGACATGATAATCGAGAAGGGTGCAGCGTAGAGTAACCAAGCACCCCAAGAAATATCCACATTAAATTGTTCTTGAATAAAATTTAAAGCGACCATATTTTGAGCGGCTGCTGTCTTAATTCCAATATTCCAAATGGAGACGGCCTGTACTGAGGTGATGACAAGTAAGGCAGCGAGTCGGCTATCACGAGGCAAACCAAATGCAGCGACCATTCCAAGTAGTATTGGGACTACTGCGCCAGCACGAGCTGTAGCAGAAGGAACAAAAAATGCGAGTGCTATAGATACTAAAATGGCACCAAAAACGATTGCTTTTGTTTTAGTCCCTACAAGTGAAAGTATCCATAGGGCGAGTCGTTTATGTAAGTTGGTAATTTGCATCGCTGCTGCTAAAAATAGAGCTGCAGCTACTAGGGCTACTGCAGAATTACTAAATCCACTTAAAGCTAATTTTAGGGCACCTGCAGTTCCTAATTCTGCTGTTGGATCGTCTATTGAAGGAGCCAGTCCTAGTAAAACGGTTACCAGTGCGATTATCATGGCAGAGCTGACAGGATATGAAACTGCTTCTGTTACCCAAAGAATGACTGAGAAAGCTAAGATGGCTAAAGCCCGTTGACCCGCAACAGGTAAATCGCCGTTATTAGGTAAAAAAATAATGATGATTAATGAAGCAAAGGCTAAACCAATCCAAAGTGGCTTTAAATTACGTTTTGCGGTTGCTTGTTGAAGAGTAGACATATTTTTTCATCCTTTCTACGATAAACATGACGATTATTGTCTATAACATCGGTCAGTAAAATGTTTTATTAAGAAAATAATTTATCTATTTATTGGAGAAAAAATAAGTAAGTGAAATACTCCCTTTTTACAGCATTAATAGTAGATAAAGAGAAAATATATGGTCATAGAAAAGACAAAAACATCCAAAAAAATATTATTTCTTTTTCTTAAAAGCCGAAGTTACCTTAGGCTCTGTTCCTTTGACTAATCGTTTAATATTTTCGATATGCAATATGATAGCTATTCCAAAAAGTAGCAAAGCTATAATCGTTGGACCTATTCCCGGAATCCATAAATAAGTTGCTGTACAAAAAACAAGATAGAACTCTAAAACACCAACGATTAAATAGTTTGTCGCAAATGATAAAATGACAAATAGAATAAGTGCAAATAAACCAATTTTCCAATCAACAGCAAGCAATATTCCTATTATGGAGGCTGTACCTTTACCCCCATTAAAGCCCATATGGAATGGGAAATTATGACCCAGAATGACACCTGCTGCTATGAGATAGGTGAAGAGCCAAACTTGTACCTCTGTGTAATGTGTTGCATCTGCTAGATAGATATGTGCGCCAATAATCGCTAACACACCTTTACCAATATCGATAAGTGCTACTAATACCCCGTATTTCCATCCTAGGGAAAGGGTTGCATTGGACGCACCTGCATTCCCATGACCAGTCTTTTTTAAATCTACACCGGATAAAAACTGTGCCACTTTAGAGCCATGAAGACAGCCGATGAAATAACCAACAACAATAAATAGAATGATGGTTGTTATCATGAAAATCCTCCTTTCTAAATAAATATTAAAATAGTGTATGCGTTCATATTACGTAAAGAAGCAGAATGAAGTTTCGGAAAAAATAAAATTTTAGTGTTGACAGAAAAAAAGTCTATGATTATACTGTGTAACAACGATGGAAATTGAATCGCAATACTCTTATCAAGAGCGGCGGAGGGATAGGCCCTATGATGCCCGGCAACCAGCAAGTAACGAACTTGCTAAGGTGCTAATTCCTACAGATTCTTACTTGGATCTGGCAGATAAGGGGAGGAAAACTTGCAACTGCAACCCTCTTCTTAGCTGAAGGGGGTTTTTGTTTTCTACTGAAAAATCCTCCTCATCTCCGGTACCATCGTAAAAAAATAACCACTTGGAGGTATACAATGACAAATTTTAAACCAGAAACATTGCTGTTACATGGGGGCCAAGAGCCAGACCCGGTAACAGGATCTCGCACCGTACCCGTATATCGCTCTACGGCTTTCGTTTTTAAAGACACTGCTCATGCGCAACGTCTTTTTGCCCTAGAGGAAGCCGGCAATATTTACACACGTATTACGAACCCAACTGTAGATGTTTTTGAAAAACGCGTCGCTTTATTAGAAGGCGGTACAGCAGCAGTAGCACTATCATCTGGTGCAGCAGCGATAGCATTTTCAATTTTAAATCTTGCAGGTGCAGGGGATGAAATTGTTGCAGCTAGCTCTTTATACGGTGGTACTTATAATTTATTTGCTAACACACTACCAAACTATGGTATTAAAACGATTTTTGTAGATGAAACAAATCCTGAAAACTTCAAGGCAGCAATCACTGATAAAACAAAAGCAGTATTCGCTGAAATTTATGGTAACCCAAGCTTAAAAGTACTAGATATTGAGGCGGTGGCTAATATTGCACATGAAAACAGCTTACCATTAATTATCGATAGTACGTTTGCTTCACCATATGGCTCTACACCAATTGATTTTGGTGCCGATATTGTTGTTCACTCCGCAACAAAATGGATTGGTGGACATGGAACAACTTTAGGTGGCGTTGTAGTTGATGCAGGGAAATTTGATTGGACTCGTGGTCGTTTCCCAGGATTTACTGAGCCAGATGCTTCCTATCATGGCATCCGATATGGTATAGACACAGCAGCAGCTGCATTTGCTACAAAGCTGCGTGTACAATTACTACGTGACTTTGGGCCAACATTAAGTGCTGATGCGGCATTTAATTTATTACAAGGTTTAGAAACGCTTCATTTGCGTATCCCTAAACATAATGAAAATGCTTTAGCAGTAGCCGAATATTTACGAAACCACCCATCTGTGGAATATGTAAATTATAATGGCCTAGAAGATTTCCCCACACATGATTTAGCTAAAAAATATTTAAGAAATGGCTTCGGTTCTGTGTTAACATTTGGCATTAAAGGTGGACGTGAAGCAGGGCGTAAATTAATCGATAGTGTGAAATTATTCTCCCACGTAGCCAATGTAGGGGATGCTAAATCATTAATAATTCATCCAGCTTCTACTACACATCAGCAATTATCAGCTGAAGAGCTAATACAAACTGGTGTAACCGAGTCGCTCATTCGCTTATCAATCGGTTTAGAGGCAGTAGAGGATATAATTGCAGATTTAGAACAAGCTATTGAGCAAGTAACAGCTTCACAACAAAAGATTGAAGCATAAAAACATTGGCTAATGTTGTGGCGTTTACGTATTTTCTCATTCGATAAGCCTCATTTGGTAATGCGTAAAACGTTGCTACATCAAGCACTTATCTCATTCGATAAGTTATCTGAAATTTTTTATAAATAATACCTAGTAATTTTATAAGTATTATTGACTTAGTTAAAACCATGTTGTATACTAGGAAATAAGTTAAACGTTCGAAAGGCTACCAACCTAGAACCAATTTACAGCATCGATTTTTTGAACGATTCGGTGCCCAAAGGATACTATGATTCCATTCGTTTTCATAAGTGCTCCCCACTTTTGAAATATATATGAGTAGCTGCCAAGCCAGCAGCTACTCTCACTAAAAAACTGATGATAAAGGAGTGTTTTAAATGGGAAATGTTTATAGTGCACAAAACATTGCATCTTATCTTATTTACGAACTAAATGAAGGTCATGTGTTTGTGAACAACATGTCCATTCAAAACATACTGGCATCAGTTGAAAGTAAATGGCAACAAACTTTTGGACATTCTGCTTTTGAGGAAAACGTTTATGCAAAAGAGGAAGGCTATACAGTAAAAGAAGTTTTTGAGGCATACGAAGAATATGGAACGAGTCATATTCCTCTACCTGCGACAGAGTTTTATTTAAAATACGGCACATTTCAACTAGTTGAACGTACGTATGCTATACCGAATTTTACACAAGATGAAATAGGGCTTGTTCAGCAAGCTATTACACAATCTCGTTATCAGTTGTTAATAAAGGCTAGTTAATTCTCCCTCATATATTTGAGCTCATTCTCTGCTGCTACAGGGAATGAGCTTTTTAATTAAACAGAAATAGGGAGTAAGCTATTGTTGTAAATAATTTTATGACTGTCTATCAAAAGAACAATTTCTATAGATGTTGTAACATACATATATAATAGAAGAAAGACAATCCTTTTTATAAAATAATCGTCAATATTTGTTCATAGATTATAGAACATCTTAAAAAACGTATAATAAAGGGAATGAAACCGATTTCTTTTGCACGTCTAGGAAAAACAAATGTCCGTCCTAGAAAGATTCTTCTTGTGCAATGTATGTATTTGCGTTACAATTTTCTTTAAGTTAAATTTTGAATTATTTGAATTTGTTTGGTCAATCTATACGAGACAAATTTATTCTAGACGAGAGTGAAATACCAAAAAAAACATTTATCAAAGTTACTTCACAGGTATGTGCCAATTCAAAATTAGTACGGATGAAGCTAATGCTTAAATATAATGAAACTGCGGAATGTAAGTTGGAGGGAATAACAGGAATGGCAACTATAAAGGCAGCGATCTTAGGATTTGGGACGGTAGGTCAGGGGATTTACCATATATTAAACGAAAAGCGAGAAGAGCTTAAAAATAAATTAGGCATTGAGTTAGAAGTAGCAAAAATCTTAGTGACAGATGCTAGTCGTGAACGTGTACCAGGCACAGCACATTTGATGACAACTAGTATGGATGATGTATTAGCGGAACCAGGCATGCAGGTTGTTTTTGAGGCAATCGTGAATGAGGAGCCAGCTTTTACGTATTTAAAGCGTGCAGTTGAACATAAATGTCATGTCATCACTGCAAATAAGGTAATGTTCGCTAAGAGAGGCTTAGAGTTACAAGATCTTGCGAAAGTGAATGGTGTTTTTGTAGGTTATGAGGCAACAACTGCGGGCGGAGTACCTGTCATTAAAACAATGAAAAATATTTTACTTGTTAATGATGTAAGTCGTATTCAAGGCATCCTAAATGGGACATGTAACTATATATTAACGAAAATGCGTGCAGAAGGATGGTCGTTTGAGACGGCGCTAAAAGAAGCGCAAAATTTAGGGTACGCAGAGGCAGACCCATATAATGATATTTCAGGTCAAGATTCCTTTAAGAAATTAATGGTGTTAAGTGCATTGGCATTCGGTGAGCAGCCGAATTGGGCAGAAGTAGAAGTGATTGGCATTGACAGCATTTCAGCTGAACAGGTAAAGGAAGCAACTGCAAAAGGTCTGCGCTATCGTCATGTTGCAGAGGTAGAAAGACTAGCAGATGGTAAGATCATAGCCAAAGTAGAACCTTTATTAGTAGACGCAGAACACCCGCTGTATCCAGTCGATGATGTCAATAATGCTGTTGCCTTAGACACGAACTATATCGGCACTTTGACGCTTGTAGGACCTGGTGCAGGCATGTATCCTACAGCTAGTGTTATGGTTGAGGATTACGCTGAAATTATTGGTAAACGTGCTGGGTTTGTTGTGAGTATTTAACTTCTTTCATCAAAAATCTCCCACCTGTATAGATGGTGAGATGAATGCGAATTTTAGCTACTTTTCAGCGGGTGTCCAAATACCCGCTGAAAGAAGTTAAAGCCTCCGGCGGATGTCACGGAATCGAAAAGGAGTTAATAAAGGATGTTAGCCTAAAATCATCACATCCATGCGATAACGGCTAACTTACCTGCTTCATGCAGGCCTAAGCACAAAGACGATTCCAGATGCAATTATGCCGAGGCATAATTGATATAGTAAAACGCAAAGTTACAAGGATTGCCACTTGATAACTTTGCGTTTTTTGTTGAACGATCTACATTAATTTGTTAATCCTCGTCCTTCACATCGATATCCTCAGGTATTGGAGTATTACGCCAAATTTCTATTTCTTCTTTAATGCGCTCTAACTGATCAAAGTAAGTATTAAACTGTCCGCTATTAATTAAGATTTGGTCTCCATCATATACAGAACGAATACGTCCCTCGTAGACTAACCGTAGTATTTGGTCCTCAGACATACTAAGATCTATCGCTGTTTCCTCAACTGTTTTATACATAGGTTTCGCTCCTTTTATCTTGATTCAGCAAATCTTTACTGTGCGAAAGCGCAGCGACAGCAACAAATCTTTTACTGTGCGAAAGCGCAGCGACAGCAACAAATCTTTACTGTGCGAAAGCGCAGCGACAGCAACAAATCTTTTACTGTGCGAAAGCGCAGCGATAGCAACAAATCTTTTACTGTGCGAAAGCGCAGCGATAGCAACACACGACTGAGTGACCAACATCACGTTGGACCAAAGTCCTTGGTGGATATCACGAATTTTTAAAGAGGAGCTTTTCGAGCGAGCTCGAAAAAATCCACACGCAATTATGCTGATGCGTATAATTGATCGCTTTTATTATAACGTCCTTTTCTTAGGAAAGCATAATGTTTAACAGATCATTACAGTGGTAATTTAAAAATGATAATTGTTTGATTTTGGATAAATATGTATTATTAAAGATGATGACGTTTTCGATGAGGAAGGAGCCAGTATATGATATTTTCATTTTTCGTCCTTCTAGCTGCTATATTATTGGTATCAAAGGTACGATTCGTTCTGTATTTGGTGGAGGATTATTAATTAAAAGCTTAAGAAATTCTTCATTTTTATAATAAGTGGTTTTTAAGATTTAAACGGTACACTATTAATTGAGAGCGAGGTGTATATCATGACGAAACTAACAGTTCTTGTAACAGATGATGATCAAGATATTCGTGATGGTATTGAAATCTATTTAAAAAATGAAGGCTATAATGTGATAAAAGCTGCTGACGGTTTAGAAGCACTTGAAAAACTAAAAAACAATGAAGTACATTTAATTATTTTAGATATTATGATGCCCAATATGGATGGTATAACTGCGACGTTTAAAATTAGGGAGGAGCGCAATATTCCAATTATTATGCTTAGTGCTAAGGCAGAGGATGGCGACAAAATTCATGGATTATCTGTAGGTGCAGATGATTATGTAACAAAGCCTTTTCATCCATTAGAGCTGCTGGCACGTGTAAAATCACAGCTTCGTCGTTATGTACAGCTTGGGACGTACAATGAAGGTGCAACAAAAATAGAAATTGATGGACTGCTATTAGATGAAGATGCTAAGGAAGTAGTTCTAGAAGGTGAACCAGTTCGATTAACACCAATTGAATACAAAATTACGGAGTTATTAATGAAAAATGCAGGGCGTGTGTTTTCAATTCGGGAAATTTATGAGCGTGTTTGGAATGAAGAAGCCTATAATGCTGAGAATATTGTGGCTGTTCATATTCGAAAAATACGTGAAAAAATTGAAGCAGATCCGAAAAATCCACGCTATCTAAAGGTGGTATGGGGCGTTGGCTATAAAATGGAAAAATAAAATTGAACAATATATAACAATAATTGGTTTCGTAGCAGGAGTTATTGGGTTAATTTATTTCGGTATCTACGCCTATCAAATGGTAAATGCTCGCTCTTCTGAGGTACTACAATTACTTGAAAGAATTTTTTAGAGAGGAGTGTTCAGCATGGTGAAAAAATGGAAATCCCTTCTTGCACTTTTATATTTAATTTGGGCTATTTTCGGTATATTTACATTCACTAGGGTAGGGTATCAATATATTGGAAAATCTTATTTTCAATCTGAAAATTTTCAGCATGAAATTGATAATTTTCAATCACAGTTAGGGCCATTAGTATTAAATTTACCAACTGCTGAGGATTTAAAAAGTAAAATAGAGGTTAATCAAAATGAAATTGAAGATCACCGTAATTATTTTGGATCTTTGGGAGAACAGATTGATAGCATAAAGCTTCAATATGAAGATCGCATTCAGGAAGCTGCTAATGTGAATGCAACAGATTTAAAAACAAAGCTTGAAAAAGAACGAGATGAAAAGATAAAAGATATTACAGCTAATTTTGAGGATGATGAGCATGTCCGGAAAAAAATCCTTGCTCAAAAAGAAGAAGTTGTTGATCAATATATAAAGGCAGCAAAAGATGAAGCAAAAAGTTTTGCGAAAAACTATAATTATTGGTCCTATGAATTAACGAACACAGAGACAGGTAAAATATATCGTTCAGGTGATGTTTCTGAAAGTAGTGCCTATAAAATAAGATATACGTCGCAGCATCCATTAACTACTTGGAACATTAGTGATAATTTAAGTCATATTTTTTATCGAACGGATACCAATGTTGAAACAGAGATTCTAAGAGAAACTGCTGACTACACGGGTATTATTACAATTTCTAAAAAATCGGCTCAATTAGCAAGTATTATGGACGGCTATGAGCAGTTTACACGCAATCAATATATTTTCTTCTTTATTTGGATAACAGGTATTGTAGCGGCTGTTTTTGCATGGAGAGGGCGCAAAGAAGTACTGCTGGTAGTACAGGGTATCAAGGAAAAAGAAGCCCTTGCTAAGATGAAAATTGATTTTCAGCTAATAGTATTGTTTATATCTGGCTGTATATATTGGGTTACATCACAAATTGCCTTTGAATCCATCGAATACTATTACCAAAATAATTATGTAAGCTATGTACTAAGTTTTATATTTAAAGTAGGGGCACTATTTATTGTTGGTATTTTGTTCTACGTTCAGCTTATATGGTTATATGATCGAGTGAATACAGCTAAGAAACTAGAGGAAAATTTAAAGGCCAGCTATTTATGGGCATTAGGGGATTCGATGACTGATTTATTTATCAATCGATCCATTGCACTGCATTCTTTTGTCATGATTGGTGCAGCCTTTTTCGGAGGTGGTAGCCTTGTAGCTTCCATGTTGCGAGGCGGAGGATTCCCTGTACTAGTTTTGGGTATTTGTGCAATTATAGGTTTTCCATCCGTTATTGTCTTTCTATCTAGAATGGGCTATTTAAACCGTATTATGAAGGATACAAAGGATATGGCGGAGGGACGCTTAAATCGGGATGTCAAGGTAATAGGCAAATCGCCGCTTAAGGAACATGCTGAAAATCTTAATCATTTAAGAGAAGGTGTTCGTACATCTATGCATGAGCAGGCAAAAAGTGAGCGTTTAAAAACAGAGCTTATTACGAATGTTAGTCATGATTTGCGTACACCACTGACATCCATAATTACCTATACTGATTTACTAAAAAATCCTGACATTACAGAGGAAGAGCGTAAACAATATATTCACATACTAGATAAAAAATCAGAGCGTTTGAAAGTACTGATTGAGGATCTTTTTGAGGTTTCGAAAATGGCAAGTGGCAATATTGAGCTTCATCGAAGTAGAGTCGATTTAACGCAGTTAATACAGCAGGCAGTAGGGGAACATGAGGAGGATTTAGTACAGGCTCATTTAGATTTAAGAATGACAAAGCCTAATGAACCAATATATGCTTATGTCGATGGGCAAAAATGGTGGAGACTAGTCGATAATTTAATTGTCAATGTATTAAAATATGCATTAGAAGGTACACGGGTTTATGTTACATTGAAACGTACAGCAGATGGCGATGCTGAATTTACGGTGAAGAATGTAGCTAAATATGAAATTAGCGAGGATGCTGAGGAATTATTTGAACGCTTTAAACGAGCAGATGCTTCAAGACATACAGAGGGCTCAGGGCTGGGCTTAGCAATCGCTCAATCCATCGTAGATCTTCACGGTGCTCGAATGAGTATAGATGTGGATGGGGATTTATTTAAGGTCATCGTTCGGATTCCAGCAGTATAGTAAAAACAGCGGCAAGCAGTTTGCCGCTGTTTTATTATAAGCCTAAGTTTTTAGCTATAATTACTTTCATGACTTCATTGGTTCCCGCATAGATGGACATAACAGGAATATCTCGGTATCTTCGAGCAATTTTATATTCTTCCATATAACCGTAGCCTCCGTGCAATTGCATGCATTGAATAGCAAGCTCACGTGCATTTTCCGTGATCCAATATTTAGCCATGGATACTTTTGTGACAACATCATGTCCTGCAATATGCTCTTCAATTAAGGATTCTAAAAAGGATTTACCAAGCTCAATTTTTGTGGCCATTTCAGCTATCTTAAATTGAGTATTTTGAAAATTAGCAATAGATTTTCCGAATGCTTCTCTTGATTTTACATAATCAATTGTCAAAGCTAACATATCTTCAGCAGCTGTCTGTGCAGCAATAGCAACTGCTAAACGTTCCTGTTGTAGCTTTTCCATCATATAGATAAAGCCTTTTCCTTCTTCACCAAGAAGGTTTTCTACAGGAACTCGACAGTCCTCGAAATATAGCTCAGCTGTATCCTGTGCGTGCATTCCGACCTTATCAAGTTTACGCCCTTTTATGAAACCTGCTGTGCCATCCTCGATGACTAGAAGGCTTATGCCGCGATGTTTTTTTTCAGCCTGAGGATTTGTCTTCACCGCAACAACTGCTAAGTTTGTATGAATGCCATTTGTGATAAACGTTTTTTGTCCATTAACGACATAATGATTGCCGTCACGAATAGCTGTAGTTTGAATATTTGCCAAGTCGGACCCAGCACCTGGTTCTGTCATTGCAATGGCAGTAATATAGTCGCCTGTAACACATTTAGGTAACCAAAGTGCTTTTTGCTCTTGTGAGCCATATGCTTCGATATAAGGCACGACAATATCATTGTGCAGACCAATGCCAATAAGACTGGAGCCTATTCTTTCCAACTCCTCTTGAATGATGACACCAAAGCTAAAATCTAATCCAAGGCCGCCAAATTGCTCTTCTACCTGTGGACATAGATAGCCCATTTCTCCGAGCTTATGCCAAAAGTTGAGTGGTATGAGGTGATCCTTTTCCCATTGTGCATAGTGTGGCTCGGCTTCCTCTGCTAAAAACTTACGTATAGTTTTACGGAATAACTCATGCTCTGCTGATTCAAATTTATACCTTGTCATTTGAATAACACCCCTTTTAGCTAGTAAATGCGTAAATTTACTTTCCTTGTTGTTATAATACTGGAAAAATTGTGAAAATAAAAGTGCTATATTATTTTGAGTGATTCATGAAAGATGACGAAAATGTCACTAATCCAAGGGAAATGTCATGTTAATCGTGAGAAAAAACAGAAAGAGGCAGGGTACAATTTAATTGGCAATAGGACCCTTTAGTAGTTTATCTTGATTCGGCGGGTGTACAAACCCCTGCTGAATCAAAAGCCCCGGCGGATGTCACGGATTTTGAAGAGGGGTTTTTCGAGTGAACTCGAAAAAATCCGAACGCAATGCAATTACGCTGGGGCGTAATTGATTCCAAGTACTTATTAAAATATGAATGATAAAGATAATGCTATAATCAATTAAGAATAAATGAAAGTAGAGGACTAGAATATGCCAAAAGTAATAGGTGGAATTCTTCTATTAAGTATTTATAGCGCATTAACATTTTACATAGGGTGGGGATTAAGGCAGTGGCTTGTTTCACTGGGATGGTTTCGTTATCCTATACTCTATTGGTTAGTACTGTTTGTTGCTGCATTTAGCATTGTTATCGGAAGACTGCATGAATCTTTAAAAATATTCTCAGTAATAGGCAATTATTGGATGTTTGTTTTTGAATACGGATTATTGATTTGTTTAACAGCACATGTAGTAATTTGGTTAAGCCCCTTTAAAGATGTGCAAATAATTGGTAGTATAGCAATTGCTATGTTGTTTGTATTAGCCATTGTTGGTTCCTATTTAGCGTATTCTCCTGTAGTTCGTCATTTAGAGTTCACGATGGATAAAAAAACTAGTGAGTTAGAAACTTTGAGAGTTGTTATGGCATCGGATTTTCATTTAGGTATTCTTTCACATAAAAGACATTTAGAGCGCTTTGTTACACTAGCTAATGAGGCAAAGCCAGATATTGTTTTTTTAGCTGGAGATATTGTGGATGATGATCCTAAATGGTTTGTAGATGAGGGAATGGCAGATGTGATGAAGCAGCTAACTACTACATATGGCGTGTATGGTGTACTGGGTAATCACGAATATTACGGTAAGAAAATTCCTGAGTTTGTTGTAGAGATGGAGAAAGCCCATGTGAAAATTTTACGAGATGAAACTATTCGGATTGATAATACGTTAATATTAACTGGTCAAGAGGATCTTACTAACAAGGAAAGAAAGCAACTTGATGCTTTGAAATTAACAGATGATCTGCCATGGTTTGTTATGAATCATACGCCAAATGATTTAAAAACACCTGCAGATTTAGGTGTAGATTTTCATATGTCAGGACATACGCATAAAGGACAGCTTTGGCCTAATCAGTATATAACATCTCGTGTATTTGAGCTCGATTACGGTTATAAGATGAAGGAGCAAATGCATACACTTGTTTCATCAGGTTTTGGCTTTTGGGGTCCTCCGATGAGAATAGGTAGCCGTTCAGAACTATGGGTAGTGGATATACGTTTTCGATAACCTATAGTAATAGCTATTTGAGGTAAGTTGATAATCATAGATCTTCCTCTAACCATAGATAATCAGTAATATTCAAAAAAAGGTAAGGTGACAACGTGGAAATCATAGAGTTATTAAAGGCACTTATTTTAGGTTTTGTAGAGGGTATGACAGAGTTTGCGCCAGTTTCGTCGACAGGTCATATGATTATTGTAGACGATATGTGGTTAAAAACTGAGGAATTTTTAGGGATGTATCCCGCCAATACGTTTAAAATAGTTGTACAATTAGGTTCAATATTAGCTGTCGTTGTAGTAATGTGGAAACGAATGCTAAACCTAGTTGGACTTTATAAAATTGATGGGCAATCAACATCTGTGAAAGGTCACTTCAACTTATTGCATGTAATTGTAGGGATGTTACCAGCAGTTGTGTTAGGTTTTGCCTTTAAAGATTTTATAGATGACCATTTATTTAAAGTAGAACATGTTATTTATGCATTAGTGGCTGGTGCTCTTTTAATGATTGCAGCAGATAAGCTTGCTCCAAAAAGACCAAAAGTGGATTCGCTAGATAAAATCTCTTACGGTTTAGCATTTAAAGTAGGCTTAGTACAATGTTTATCACTGTGGCCAGGGTTCTCCCGTTCTGGTGCAACGATTTCTGGTGGTGTACTATTTGGTATGAGTCACCGTGTAGCAGCAGATTTTACTTTTATTATGGCAGTGCCAATTATGGCAGGAGCTAGTCTAGTCTCTGTATTGAAAAACTGGGATACGTTGTCCATGGATTATTTGGGCTTCTATGTAGTAGGCTTTATTAGTTCATTTGTCTTTGCATTACTTTCAATTAAATTCTTTTTAGCGCTCATTTCTAAAGTGAAATTAATGCCATTTGCTATTTACCGTTTAGTATTAGCAGCCGTATTAGCTATTGTTATTTTTATGTAATTTAGATAGTCACTCTTCTTTTAAAAAGACGAGTGGCTTTTTTGTCGATTTAACCGTTCAAACCTACAAAATTTAGGGTAAAACCGAAAAAAATGACTTATAGACAGTAAAAAAGACCTTAATATTCTAAAAATTGATGGGAAATTAACTCGAAAACAGACGGAATTTACCTATATATTGTAACTTTTATGGATTAGACCTTATAATAGATGCAGATGCAATCTGGATACTTGTTACTTTTAGTTATTAGTTAGTAGGATAGATATAGTGTGGCCAAGAACATATGCATGAGGTGGAGAGAATGTTTCGAATTGGAAATAGGCCTAAGAAAAATACAATTGAAATTTGTGATGAATCAAGTATAGGGGTTATTATTCAAGATCAGGAACGTTTGTTACAAATAAATCTTATAAATCTGACTAGACAGGATTTACGGCTGATAAGGAGTTTAAAGCCTTATATCGAACGCAATGTCGTAGAGGTAGTGGCAGCATTCTATCAAGCGGTAGAAGGTGTGCCATCCTTACTTGAGGTAATTCAAAAGCATAGCTCCAGCGAGCGTTTACGCCAAACATTACGCCATCATATTATAGAAATGTTTGAAGGACGTATAGATGAGGCCTTTGTGGAGAAGAGAAGACGAGTTGCAAAAATGCATGTGAAGATTAATCTATATCCTAAATGGTACTTAGCTGCCTTTCAAAATCTTGAAAAATCATTAAGAAAAATAGTTTATCAGCTTCAGTTATCAAAGGACGATGAAGAAAAGTTTTGTGAAGCCATCAGTAAAATTTGTAATTTAGAGCAGCAGATTGTTTTAGAGGAATACGATAATTATGCGAATACATTAATGGAAGAGCACCGAAATAGTGTGCGTACACATGTTAAGGATATTATTGGTGGGATATCAACACGATTAGAGACTCAATCCCATAGTACGAATGAGACTGTTACGGAGCTTATTTTTAGTGCCAAGGAAGTTAATGAATATTTGAATGACAGTATTAATGAAGCAAAAATAATGCAAAAAGTATCCAATGAAGGTTATTCCAAAATAATATTGATGAATGAGCAAACTGGAAAAATACATCATAAGACGGTTGATATGGCAGGAATGGTAGGGGAATTAGATAAATCTTCCTCTAAAATTAATGATGTTGTTGAAATAGTTAAAAGTATTTCTGGTCAAACAAATTTACTTGCATTGAATTCAGCGATTGAGGCTGCGCGTGCTGGTGAGCATGGGAAAGGTTTTGCTGTTGTAGCAAATGAGGTTCGGAAGCTTGCAGATCAAACCAAACATTCAGTGGAGCAAATTGCTGATCTAATAAAAATGTCTAATGGGATAACAAATCAGGTTGTCCATGCAATACAAGAGATTCAAGAGCTAGTGAATAATAGTATGAAACAAAATGCAGAATCTTTAAAAGCATTTGATGCTATATCTGGCTCAGTAGAGGGCTCTATCACTAATTTCCAAAATGTTGGACAGCAAATAATCGAATTAGCTGCTATTATCGAAACGATTGGTGAATCTTCAAAGGAGTTGGAAAAAGTAGCTAATCGATTAGATACAACAATTAGAGATTTCTAAATATGTTAAAACTATGCATAAAGTTTTGCATAGTTTTTTATTGTAACTCGATAAAACTGCTTTTTAGAAGGATAGAACCATTTATAGACAGATGAACATAATTATTGTCAGAAAGAAGGCAAGAGCAAATTAGCGAAGATAAGAATGCCCTAGAAAATGCTTGTACGAAGTGTTACGCTATAGGCGAATTGGGGAAATAAAAAGAGGGGTGTTCGGAGTATGAAAAAGAAATTATTTATTACACGTAAGTTCCCTACGCATATAGTGGAGCTATTGCAAGAGTACTATGAAATCGAGCAATGGGAGGAGGAAGAGGAGGTTATACCACGGGATAAATTGTTGTCAGCTGTTACCGATTGCGAGGTACTTTGGGTAACTATTACAGATCAAGTGGATGAAGAGCTGTTATCGCACGCACCCAATCTTAAATTAGTGACAAATTTAGCTGTCGGCTTTAATAATATTGATGTTAAAGCTTTACGCAAAAGAGGCATAATGGCAACAAATACGCCTGGAGTCTTAACAAATACCACTGCAGATTTAGTATTCGGCTTATTGCTTGCAACTGCAAGGAGAATTCCAGAAAGCGAACGATATTTACGTGAGGGTAAATGGAAAAGCTGGTATCCAATGCAATTAGTAGGAAAAGACGTGTCTGGAGCTACTATTGGAATTATTGGAATGGGGCGTATTGGGCAGGTTGTAGCAAGACGTGCAAAAGGCTTTGATATGAAGATTTTATATAATAATCGAAGACGTCGGCATGAGGCAGAGGAAATGTACGGATTTAAGTATGCTTCACTAGAGGAGCTTTTAAAGCAATCGGATTTTGTTGTTATTATGACGCCATATAATAGTGATACTGTGGGTCTTATCGGAGCAGAGGAGCTTGCCTTAATGAAGGATGACGCAGTGTTAATCAATGCATCACGCGGTGGCATTATTGATGAAGATGCACTCTATCATACATTGAAAAAAGGTAAGCTATGGGCTGCAGGGTTAGATGTTTTTGAGCATGAGCCTATTTCATTGGATCATCCATTATTGACGCTGCCAAATGTTGTGGCACTTCCACATATCGGCAGTGCATCGCTTGAGACGAGAACGGCTATGTTCATGCTGAACGTGAAAGCACTTACTGCATATGGACAGGGAAAGGCTGTTTCGAATAGGATCGATTAATGACACCTCTTGTAAAAGCAAAATAAAAAAGGAGCACATCGTAGTTAGATGTGTTCCTTTTGGTGGAAAATGGCATTATCTATTAAATAAATCAAATAAACCGCCAATACCGCCCTCACCTTTAGATTGACCGCCGCCGCCTTGAGAAATTGGCGCTGCTGCGAAGACGCGGCTTGCTAAACGGCTAAATGGTAATGATTGAATCCATACTTTACCAGGACCCTTTAAAGTAGCAAAGAAGATACCTTCGCCACCAAACAATGCCGTTTTTACGCCGCCAACCATTTCGATATTGTAGTCTACATCAGATGTCATAGCAACCAAACATCCCGTATCTACGCGTAATACTTCGCCAGGCTGTAAAGTTTTTTCGTGAATAGCTCCACCTGCATGTACGAAGGCCATACCATCACCTTCGAGTTTTTGCATAATAAAGCCTTCACCACCAAAGAACCCTACGCCAATTTTTTTCTGGAATTCAACACCAACTGAAACGCCTTTGGCAGCAGCTAAAAATGCATCCTTTTGACAAATAATTTTCCCGTTTAATTGACTTAAATCCATTGGAATGATTTTTCCTGGATATGGAGAAGCAAAATAAACATGGCGCTTCCCTGAACCAGCATTCGTAAATGTTGTCATAAATAAGCTTTCACCAGTAACAAGTCGTTTTCCTGCACCAAGCAGTTTCCCCATAATGCCGCTATTTTGGCTACCTTTTGAGCCATCACCGAAGATTGTTTCCATATGGATTCTATCATCCATCATCATTAAGGCTCCTGCTTCAGCTACTACTGTTTCTTGAGGATCAAGCTCAACTTGTACATATTGCATATCGTCTCCAAAAATTTTGTAGTCAATTTCATGATTATTCATAATGGGATTCCTCCAAAAGTAATTTTGTTGTTACTGTATACGATTATAAGTGACATTAGTTTCATTGCATAATTAATTATTTTAGAAAAAAAGGGAATAACATAGAAAATGTCGAATATAAAAAACTAGAATGTGTATTATTTATTTTCGTTTAGTCAATCGCCTTAATGATCGTTAATAATCACAAAAGGCACCATCTGTGGGAAATGCTTTAAGGTCTTTTCTACGGAAGTCAGCTAATAGAAAATAAAGCCTCTGGCGGTTGTCACCGATGTTGCTAACGTAAAGCTTTGCTCTGCAGGTGAAATGTTTGGTGAAAATTCGGAATTTTGACATATTTAATATTGATTAAATAGAATGATAGATAATACCTGCATGCGATGTAACAATTAGCAACGTAGCCGAGGCATCTAGATTACTTCAGGGGGTGTGAGTATTGGAAATCAAAAACTTTATCGGTGGTGAATGGGTAACACATTCCCATTTACAAAGTATGGCAGTGACGAACCCTGCGAACGGAGAGCAACTAGCAACAATTCCGCGTTCCACAGTAAGTGAGGTAAATGAAGCGGTAGCGGCTGCTAAGCAAGCACAAAAAAGCTGGGCATTAGTACCCGCGCCTAAACGTGCTGATTATTTATATGCCATCGGTCAAAAAATGAAAGAGAAAAAGGAATATTTGGCGACCGTTTTAACAAAAGAGATGGGAAAGGTTATTGAAGAGGCTAGAGGTGAGGTACAGGAAGGGATAGACATGGCCTATTATATGGCTGGTGAGGGGCGGAGATTGTTTGGGGAAACAACCCCGTCTGAACTTGCTAATAAATTTGCAATGAGTGTCCGGGCACCTATAGGGGTTGTCTGCTTAATTACACCTTGGAATTTCCCAGTAGCGATCGCAACATGGAAATCATTCCCTGCTATTGTTGCCGGAAACACATTTATTTGGAAGCCCTCTAATGAGACACCAATGATGGCCTATGAAATGGGCAAAATTTTTGAAGAAATAGGCCTGCCAAATGGAGTGGCAAATATTGTATTTGGTAGTGGCCCAACAGTAGGAACAGCATTAATTGAGCACCCAAATGTTAAGGTTATCTCATTTACCGGCTCAACAACTACAGGAAGTAAAGTAGCAGAGCTTGGTGGAAAACACCTGAAAAAGATTTCACTAGAGATGGGTGGCAAAAATGCAGTAATTGTTATGGATGATGCTGATTTACAGCTCGCTACGGAAGGAATTTTATGGAGTGCATTTGGCACAGCTGGTCAAAGGTGTACGGCATGTAGTCGAGTGATTGTGCATAAAGATGTAAGAGAAGAACTAGAAAAACGTCTATTGGATGAAATGCAAAAATTAACAATTGGGAACGGCCTAGATGGACACGTAAAAATAGGGCCAGTAATTAATAAAGCATCATTAGAAAAAATCAATCACTATGTCCAAATTGGTAAACAAGAAGGGGCGACATTGTTAGCAGGTGGCAGAATATTAAACGAAACACCCTATGATAAAGGATTTTATTATGAGCCGACACTGTTTACTAATGTTAAGCCAGACATGATTATTGCACAGGAGGAAATCTTTGGACCTGTCGTTTCAATAATCGAAGTAGCAAGTATAGAGGAAGCGATCGAAGTAAACAATGGCGTAAAATTTGGCTTATCCAGCTCAATTTTCTCACAGAATGTGAATACAATTTTCCGCGCACAGCGAGATTTAGACACAGGGATTGTTTATGTGAATGCAGGCACAACTGGGGCAGAAATCCATTTACCATTTGGTGGCACAAAAGGGACGGGGAATGGTCACCGTGATTCAGGTGTAGCTGCCTTAGATGTTTATACGGAATGGAAAAGTATTTATGTAGACTATAGCGGTAAATTACAAAGAGCACAAATCGATACAGAGTAACAGATCAACGAAAGGGGATGTTCTTGATGAAGGTTGTTGTATTAGGTGCAGGTTTAATGGGAAAAGAGGTAGCTCGTGATTTAATTAAAAATAATAAAGTAGAACGTGTAATCTTAGGGGACATAGATGTAAGGGTGGCACAGGAATTTGTGAACACGTTAAACACAGATAAGGTTGAGGTAGTGGAGCTTCATGCAGAGCACGATGAATCTTTAATGAACGTCATATCTAAAGGTGATGTGGTCGTAAATGCTCTATTCTATTCCTTTAATGAACGTGTAGCAAGAGCAGCAATTGAAGCTGGAGTACATTCCGTGGATTTAGGTGGTCATATCGGTGGGGTAACGGAGAAAATTCTAGATCTTCATGAAGAAGCAAAAGCTAAAGGTGTAACAATTATTCCTGATTTGGGTGTTGCTCCAGGTATGGTCAATATTTTAACAGGCTATGGTGCATCAAAATTAGATGAAGTCGAATCTATTAAGCTATTTGTGGGAGGAATTCCAACAGAGCCAAAGCCACCTCTTCATTACACGCGAGTATTTTCTTTAGATGGGGTTTTTGATCATTATACAGAGCCTTCAAAAGCGATTCAAAAAGGAAAGCTTGAGGAAGTTCCATCTCTATCAGGTGTCGAGCCTATTTATTTTGACGATTTTGGTGTGCTAGAGGCATTTTATACATCAGGTGGTATTTCTACGCTGTATAAGACATTTCCTAATGTTCGAACATTAGAGTACAAAACAATTCGCTATAAGGGGCATGCAGAGAAATTTAAGCTGTTAGCTGATTTAGGATTCCTCGATTCAACGAATAAGGTTGAAGTCGAAAATCAAGAAGTGCCAGTTCGAGCAGTTGTGCGTGAGGCACTTAAAAAGAAGCTTGAGCTTGGAACAAAACCAGATGCTGTACTGCTACGTGTCATTGTTGCTGGAGAAAAGGCGCAGCAACAAGTAACGTACGAGTACGAAATGGTCGTTAGAAAAGATATGACAATAAATGAAACAGCCATGGCTCGAGCAACAGCTAATACGATTTCTGTTGTTGCGCAAATGATTGGTGAAGGGACGATTACAGAGCGTGGTGTATTTGCGCCTGAATCAATTGTTCCAGGAGATACGTATATGGAAGAGATGGCAAAACGCGGCGTTGTCATAAAAGAGACTTCTCATAAATCTGCAATGATTGTGAAATGGTAGGTGTCAACCATGAATTTCAACTTTAGCACTGAGCAGGAGCTGCTACGAAAAACAGTTCGGCAATTTGTAGACGATGAAATCATGCCCAATATTGCAAAGTGGGATGCAACAGGAGGCTTTGATGCAAAGATTTGGTCAAGACTTGCTGAGCTTGGCTTAATGGGCGTTTGTGTTCCTGAAAAATACGGTGGTAGCGGTATGGATTATAATTCGCTTGCTATTGTTTGTGAGGAACTAGAGCGAGGAGATACGGCATTTCGAACAGCGGTTTCAGTTCATACAGGCTTGAATAGTATGACCCTAATGCAATGGGGAACAGAGGAACAGAAGCAACAATATCTTGTTCCACAGGCAAAGGGTGTTCGAATTGGTGCATTTGGTCTAACAGAGCCAGGAGCTGGTTCAGATGTAGCGGCAATGTCTACTACTGCTGTACGTGATGGGGATTTTTATATTATAAATGGGCAAAAAACTTGGATTTCCTTATGTGATATAGCTGATCATTTTATTGTTTTTGCCTATACAGATAAATCGAAGAAACATCACGGTATTAGTGCATTTATTATAGAGCGATCAATGGCCGGCTTTACCTCAAAGGCTATTAAGGGGAAATATGGTATTCGTGCTGGTAATACTGGTGAGCTCTTTTTTGAAGATTTACGTGTACCAGTAGAGAATCGACTAGGAGAAGAGGGCGAGGGCTTTAAAATTGCCATGTCTGCTCTTGATAATGGTCGTTTCACGGTAGCTGCTGGCGCTGTGGGACTCATTCAAGTATGCCTTGAGGCAAGTGTGAAATATTGCCATGAACGTGAAACATTTGGCAAGCCTATTGGTGAACATCAGCTAGTAGGGCAAATGATTGCCAAAATGGAGGCAGGCTATCAAATGAGTCGTCTACTTGTCTATCGTGTTGGTGAACTAAAAAACAAAGGTGTTCGAAATACGAGAGAGACGTCTCTTGCAAAATGGCAGGCCTGTGATTTTGCTAACAAAGCAGCAGATGACGCAGTGCAAATTCATGGTGCCTATGGTTATTCAGATGAATATCCAGTTGCACGTTATTTGCGTAACTCCAAAGCGCCTGTTATTTATGAAGGCACACGTGAAATTCATACTATTATGCAGGCTGATTATGTGTTAGGGCAACGTCAGGATAAACCATTAGGCAAAATGCTACCAAAGTGGCCTTTTGATGAATAAACGAGAGGAGAATCATCCTCTCGTTTTTCTTATGTAGAAAAATTGCTATGCAAAAAATTTTTCTGAAAAATGTAACTTTCCAACTCTTCAGCAGTCTAATTGATAAACAAGTATATGAAAGAGAGGAAAAAAGATGAAAAATAAGTGGATAGCAATTATGGTTATCGCCGTACTCGCCATTTTACCAGGGATCATTATGCTGACAATGACTCCAACTGTAGAGGCAAAAGCAGCAAGTGTTAGTATGGCCACTAAAAGCTGGCAAGCAACTTTTACTAAAGCTTTAAAGGAAAGCAAGATAACAAAAGAAACTGTTTATGTTACAAATAGCAAGGATCAAAAAGTTGAAGCAACTATCACACTAGGAGAAGATAAAAAGACATTAATTGTTAGTGATTTAACACCTGGTAGTTATAAATTACATGTACAGAAGGAAGCATTTGTACTGGGTGGACCAAAAGCTGCCTCACAAGTAATTTCATTTACCATTATTGAAAAGCTAGAAGCAGTAAAATCAGAGAAAGAGCTACAGCAATACTTTGACACTCTTTTAGCTAACCCAAATAAGGAAGTGAAATATGATTCAAGTAGAGAAATGGAAAGTAAGGCAGATAGCCCAAGTGTAAGCAGTAATTCCTCTATGACAAACAATCAAGTAGAGGGAGTTGAAGAAGGCGATTTAGTCGTTGTAAAGGATGGCTTTATTTATTCTGTACAAGAACATAGTATTACAGTGGTAGATGCAACAAATCCGAAAAATTTAGCATTAGCGACAACTCTTAAAATAGAGGATTCTAAATATATTTCAAAGCTTGCATTATATGATCATTTGTTAATAGCAATTGGGGATAAATATTTAGAAAAAGCAGGCACGAGCATGTCAACAGCTACTTTGTATGATATTTCGAACCCTAAGAGCCCAAAATTTATACGTGAGGTAGGGCAAGAGGGGTATTTACAGGATATTCGTATTACCAATGACACCTTATATTTAATTGGTAACATGTTTCCGAATTATTGGGCGCTTCGAGATAACAAAGCAATAGATTTAAAGCCAAAGACTTATGATAGTGGAGATACGAAAGAATACCAAAGCCTGCCTCTTGAGAAAATATCTATTTTACCAAATACCATGGATGGAACATATAGCTTAATAACAGCTCTAAATTTAAAAAATGGTGCAAAGGCAACTGCCAATACAAAAGGTTATTTGGGCGGTAGCAGCGGACTGTATATGTCTGAGGATGCACTTTATCTTACAACACCGGTCTATGACGGCAGTCCAGTCGTTCCTGCTGAAAATCGCATTATGGATATGATGATTTGGATGCCAAGAGCAACTAATACACAGGTCTTTAAATGGAATGTAGATGGCACCACGATGAATTTTGTAGGCAATACAGAAGTAAAAGGAACTGTGTTAAATCAATATTCAATGGATGAGTACAAGGGGAATTTCCGAATTGTAACAACTGAAGGAAATACGTGGGATGAAAAAAATATTTCACGTAATCATCTCTTTATTTTAGATAAAAATTTAAAAGAGCTTGGCGCAGTTAAAGACTTAGCACCAGGAGAAAAAGTATATTCAGCACGCTTCATGGGTGAAAAAGCGTATGTGGTGACATTTAAGCAAGTGGATCCGTTATTTGTGATTGATGTAGCTGATCCTAAAAAGCCAACTGTCCTAGGGGAATTGAAAATACCAGGATTTAGTAATTACTTGCATCCATTAGATGAAACACATTTAATCGGAATTGGCTATGATACAGAGCAACGCTATGACGCATTTTCAAAAAGCAATTTTACAGTGACAACTAATATGAAAATGTCGTTGTTTGATGTTTCAGATTTCAAAAATCCAAAAGAACAATCATCTATAAAAATCGGTGGTAAAGGTTCTTATTCGGATGTTCAATACAATCCTAGGGCTCTATTCCGAAATAAGGAATACAATTATTTTGGCTTCCCAGTTGTCCTTTATGAGGCAGGGAAGGGTGATGAAATTGTTTACAAAGGTCAGGGAGCTCAAATTTATGAAATAACAGCAGATAAAGGAATCGTGCTAAAAGGTAGTATCATAGAAGAAAGTACTGGTGAGCCATATGAGAATTGGGATCAGCTTGTACAGCGTGTCGTATATATAGATGATGCCCTCTATACAGTCGCTCGCAATGAGGTGAAGAGCTATCAATTAAAAGACTTCCAACCATTAGATAAGCTAATAATAAAATAAAAAAGAAGTCCAATAAACTAAATTCTAGTTTATTGGACTTTTACTTTTGTTGGATATAGGCAGTGCTTGAAAGAATAATTATTGACGATACGGAAGAATCTCCGAGACTGTTACAAATTCATAGCCCTGCCCCTGTAGATAGGCGAGTACCGCATCCAGCCCATCGGCAGTTGATTGATGAATATCATGCATTAAAACGATAGCGTTATTGTGTAAATTATTTTTCACATATGGTAATAGCTGCTGTGCATTGCGATGCTTCCAGTCTAATGTATCGATCGTCCATAGTACGACTGGAATTGGTATTTGCCCATTAATAGCATCGTTTGTTGCCCCATATGGAGGTCTAAATACAGTGGCATCATGATTAATTGCTTTCTCTAGCTCTGCAGAAGTTGATGTGTATTGCTTTAGTACCTGCTCTTGTGAAAGCTTTGTTAATACAGGATGGTTCCATGTATGGTTACCTATTTCATGACCTCGAGCAAGAACATCCTTAGCAATATCAGGATAATACTGTACACGCCCGCCGAGCATAAAGAAGGTAGCTTTTGCATGGTATTTATCAAGAGTATCTAATATTTGTTCAGTTACTTTTGGATGTGGGCCATCATCAAAAGTTAAGGCGATACGTTTCGTAGTGGAATCACCTGTAGTAGGTGGTTTCGTAGGCTTTATAGTCTCCATAGCAATTTGAAAATCAGAGGCTAACAACGGATTAATCAGCGAAAGAGGAAGCTTCACTATTGGTGCACCTGCCGCTCCACTAGCAATCTCATACTCATCGAAATAGAATTGTAACGAATCATCTACAATGGAGAAGCGATTGAAGTTAGACCATTTAGGTTCTGTTGCCTTTTCTAGCTCATCAGTAAAGAGATCGTCTTTTAACTGAAGATTTTGCTGTAAATCTTTACGTACTTGAGTAGCCAATGTTGATAAGTTGTTTTCATCGCCTTGCAGTAATGTTTTAATGGTGATTTGTTCGCCAGTTTCATTATTGATGAAGAATGTCTTAGTTGAAACCTCATGATTTGCCCCGCCTAAGTACAGCATTTTCGTCAGTACAAAGGAATAATAATGCTCACGATATGGGAATGTTTCTAAACTAATATTAAGCTCGCCCATAGCCTCTTTGTTTTTAATTTTTTTCATTGATGACAGATAGGTTTCTTTTGAATCCGATATGTACTGTAAAACGGCTTCATTAAATGCTTTATTGTCTGTCTGTGGATAATGAATAGCAAAAGGTGTTTGTTTATCATTAGAAACGTCTGTTACAATACGAATACCTGGAAACGCAGAGCTTTCTGTGGATAAATTACTAGGTACTGATTCTGTCTCTTTTGAGGCACTAATTTTTTGAAACTTAAAGTCATCCTTTGATAGGATAATGACTAAAATAATAGTTGTTAATGTAATAATGAGGCCGATTAATAGGAAATCAATCATCGGGCCGCGTCTTCTTCTGCGTTCCGGCATTTTTATGGATACGCTCCTTTCCTTAATTACTTTTCTATACAATCAGACGTGTCAGCCATTGAAAAAGTTATACGAATCTACGAAGTTTTGTTATCATTTTAAGGAAAATTAATTTTCATATAAAATCAATTTGCATTAGTCAGCATATTACAGCCAAAGTATAGTATTAAAAATTTCAGTTGAGTTTTTTTGGGCAGTTAGATACTATTGGCAAGGAACCTTTTAAAGGAGGCAGATAGCTGTAATGGTTTTACATGAAGCGGGTAATGAATTTACGATTGACTGCTTATTGCTTGCAGGGCGTATTATGATTGAAAGTGGTGCAGAAACATACCGTGTGGAGGATACAATGCTACGCATGGCACATTCTCAAAATATGCTTGATGCGCAATGTTATGCCACACCAACTGGAATCATTTTTTCGTTAGGCAAGACACAGCCAACGAGGATCACATCAATTTCCAATAGGGTTACAGATTTACAAAAAATAGCCTTGGTAAATTCAGTATCTCGGAGACTCACATCTCACATGATAACATTAGAAGAGGCTTATGACGAGTTAAAGTCGATACAAAAAACAAATTATTTTTTACCAACCTATTTACAAGTCATAGCAGCAGCTCTTGCAAGTGGTTGTTTTCTTATTATGTTTAAGGGAGGATGGGCTGATTTTCCGATAGCTTGTTTAGCGGGAGGATTAGGCTTTCTAGTGCTTATAATGATAAATAATTTAACCAAAGTAAAGTTTTTCTCTGAATTTACAGCATCGCTCGTTATCGGCTTCGTTGCCTTCTTTGCAGTCAAGTACGGTTATGGAGCAGAACTTGATAAAATTATCATTAGTTCTGTCATGCCACTTGTACCAGGTATATTGATTACAAATGCAGTGCGTGATTTAATGGCAGGTCACTTTATGTCAGGGATGGCAAAGGGGGCAGAGGCCTTTTTAACAGCCTTTGCCATTGGTGCAGCAATTGCTGTCACCCTAGCATTTTAGGAGGCGCACAATAACATATGATGGATATTATCATTCAATTAATTGTTAGTTTCTTTGCCACTGCTGGGATTGCTGTTATTTTTAATGTACCTAGAAAAACACTGCTTCATTGTGGCCTTGTTGGAGTAATTGGCTGGATCATCTATTATCTTTTAACAGAAAAAGGAATGGATGTGGTCAATGCTTCTTTCTTTGGATCGTTTGTTATTGCTATAGTTGCTCATTTATATGCGCGACGCTTTAAAATGCCAATGATTATTTTTATAGTAGGAGGAATCATTCCATTAGTGCCAGGAGGTATGGCGTATAATGCTATGAGGAACGTTGTAGAGGATGATTACTTACAAGGCTTGCAGTATGGGTTAAAAGCATTTTTAATTACTGGTGCTATCGTTATGGGGCTTGTATTTGCAGAGGTATTTATGCAATTAATATTCCGGTCAATACGTTCAAGTAAAGCTAAATTGCAAAAAGTCTATAAAAAATAAAATTAATGGAGGCTGCGTTTGAATCATTATTCTAACGCAGCCTCCATTTGTTTTTTTCTATTTTACGAGCAATGCTTCTATTTCCTCTGGGGTAGCAGGTTTACTAATGTAATAGCCTTGAATAGCGTCACAGCCATAAGTAATTAAAAGGTCTGCTTGCTCTGCTGTTTCAACACCCTCTGCTACAACCTTAAGTTCCATCGATTTTCCAAGCTGCACCATACCGTGCATTAGCTTTTGGGTCTTTTCAGATTTTAGTAAGGAGCTTGTAAATGTTTTATCAATTTTCAATGTATCTATCGGTAAAATTTGCATGTATCGGAATGAGCCATACCCGGTACCGAAGTCATCTAGAATAAAGGAAATTCCCTCGTTCTCTAGCTTACGCATTTGCTGAGTGATGAAGGTAGCAGCCTCTGCCTCTAGTGCAAATTTTTCTGTAATTTCAATTTGAATAAGGCTGGCAGGGCAACCTGTTTTAGCTAGCTTTTCAAGAATTGATTTTGCCATATTTTTATCACGGAATTCGCGAACAGAAGAGTTTATAGATACCTTCATATCTAAGCCGGCTTTTTTCCAAATTAACGCCTGTTCACAAGCCTTTTCCAGCATAAAGGAACCAATATTGTTAATGAGACCAGTCTCCTCTGCAATTGGAATAAGTTCGTCAGGTGCTACAACGCCGATTACTTCATCTTCCCAACGGACTAATGCCTCTACAGCTGTAATTTTTCCTGAATAAACATCAATTTGGGGCTGATATAATACTTTCAAATTTTTTTGATCTAGAGCCTGAAGTAAGCGTTTTTCAATTAAAGCTTTTCGATTCAAGGCCTTATGAGTAGCTTTAGATAATGAGACAATTTTATCGCCGCCTGCCTCACGAACATTAGAAATAGTTGCGATAGATGCTTTCATTAGTTGAGAAAATGTTGTCTGATCTTCTGGATATCGTGTAATACCACCACTAATAGAAATTGGTACAGCGATATTGCTGCTATAAATTGGATGCTGTTGTAGATAGGACAGGAAACCTTGAATAAACCACTCACTTAAAGGTGTGATGACAACAAAATCATTTTCATTAATGCGTGCCATTGTACTATCTTGGAAATACATTTTAATGCGGTTTGTAAATTCTACAATAAGGCTTTGATCGATTTGCTGATCATGTAGCTCTTTTAATGTGTAAAATTTATCAATACTTAAATAGACAAAAGAAAAGTGTCTTTCATCCTCAATCATATTAGAAATTACTTTTTCGAGTCGATGTGCATTCATAAGACCTGTTTCAGTATCTATATAAGCAATTTTTTCTAATTGATGCTGGATTGTTTTTGATTTGGTGATGTCCTTCTCGATTAAAATAAATTGTTGGTCATTTGTTTCAAGATTAAAGGTCGGGATAGCTGTTAGAAGTACCCAATAAGATTGGCCTGTTTTTGTAACTTTTTCAACCTCACCTTGCCATGTATGACCATTGTTTAAATTACGCCAAATAGTGTTTGTAATCTTTTCACTTACTTCATTGTCAGGGAATAGCTGCCAAAACGTCTTGCCAATGACGCGCTTTGGAGTCCACTGACTTGTCTTTAGAAATTCAGCATTACATTCTAAAATAAAACCATCATGATCAAGGGTAACGGTCATAAATGCTACGTCTAACCCTTGCTTTAAATTTATAAGTGTACTGCTATTTGAGACAGAATTAATCATTAATTCTGGCAGCATAAATAACAGGAGAATATACGTCTCTCCTTGCTCTATAAATGGTTTAGCCAGCAATGCTGCAGTAATCTCTTCATTTCTAAATGTGACCACTTGAACTTGATCTATATACGTACTTTCATCATTGTGTAGAATAGCCTGAAACGTCTCTAATGATAACTGACGCAGTAGATTTTCATGTATGAATGGAGTAGTATTTCCTTTAATATCTGTTGCTAAAATACCAAATAGTTGTTCAGCAGGTTTTCCCAAAATAATAGCTTGTCCATCTTGATTCATGACAATTGCAGGAAAAGGAAGTGAATTTAAATAATGTTCATCAATCGTAAATGATTTATGCATATGACTCATGATTATTCGATCTCCTTGGGTAATCTATATATACTAATATTATAGTTAATTATCGGGAATTAGTCATTATGAATATATTTGTAAATATTTGATGGTGAAAAATATTAGGACTTTTCTAGTGAAATGTAAGAAAAGTTTTGAAGAAAAATAACATTTTTTAGTACGTATATAGGAAGCAGGGATTGTATGGAACGATTAAAAGGAATAATATTTATCGTAACTGGCTCAATGTTGTGGGGTGCAACTGGGCCTTTAATGGAATGGTTACTTAGCCATACACCATTAACAGTCTCCTTTATGTTAACAATTCGACTGTCGGTTGCAGGTATACTATTGCTTATATATTTACTGTTAACAAGAAAGGATATTTTTGGCATTTGGCAACAAAAACTATGGAGTAGACAGCTCATTATATTCGGTATAGCCGGAATGTTGGGCGTGCAGTTTGCCTTTGTGGCAGCAATTAATGCGAGTAATGCGGTATTAGCAACCCTATTACAGTTTTTAGCACCAATATTTGTTGTTGCTTATGTCTCTCTTAGTTTAAAGAAATGGCCTCCTAAATATCAAGTGTTAGGGATTATTGGTACACTCATAGGTCTGTTCCTCCTACTAACGAACGCTTCATTTGACGCTTTGTTAGTTAGTAAAAAAGCCTTATTATGGGGAGTAGCTGTTGGTCTAACGTTTGCCTTCTACACATTGTATCCAGCACGTCTAATGAAAGAGTGGAATGTTCTACTCGTTGTCGGGTGGGGGATGCTGATAGGTGGGGGAACATTGGGAATTATTGGTCGTGTATGGCAATCAAATCTGTGGATAGTGTTCACAGATTTGAAGATAATAGGGTTGATGCTGGCACTCATATTCTTTGGAACAGTAGCTTTTGTGCTGTTTTTAAGCAGTATGAGATATATTACAGCAGTTGAGACTAGCGTACTATCTAGTATCGAGCCTTTAACAGCTATGGCAATTTCAGTAATTGTGTTTGGTACAAATTTAGGTTTTTGGCAATTAGTCGGTGTGTTTGTTATGCTTGTTTGTGTAACATGGCTTTCAGTAGCTGGAGAAAAAGCATAAAAGTATTATCTAACCAGGTGTTTATTACTATTTTGAAAATTTGCAAAATTCCTATAAGTAACAAGGGGGAAGAATATGAAAGAAATTTTTTCCTATGTAAAGCCTTATAAATGGACAGCATTTATCGCGTTATGTTTAATGCTACTGGAGTTATTTGTTGAGCTAGTTCAGCCGCTTATAATGGCTAAAATCATAGATGATGGAGTACGAGCTCAAAACCAGGGCATGATTTTACAATGGGGTGCTATATTACTAGCTCTTTCATTTGTAGCTTTTTTTGCTGGTGTCATTAATTCATATTTTTCATCACATACCGCACAAAGCTTTTCTTATGATTTACGAAATGCGATGTTTGAAAAAATTCAAGCATTTACATTAGCTACTTATCAAAAGTTTTCAACTGCCTCACTAATTACGAGGCTGACAAATGATGTGACACAGGTTCAAACCGTGCTTTTTATGAGTCTGCGAATTATGCTTCGAGCACCGTTGGCTGTTATTGGTAGTATTGTAATGGCTTTTGTTGTCAATGCAAAGCTTGCATTATTTTTAGTAATTGGTGCACCAGTAATCTTTATTTTTCTTATTTTTATGGTAACAAAAGGTGTGTCTTATTTTGGACTCGTTCAAAAGAGGATAGATCGTTTAAATCGTGTACTACAGGAAAATTTACAGGCTATCCGTTTGGTTAAGGCTTATTTACGTGGTGCCTATGAAGCCTCTCGTTTTGATGAGGTAGCTTCACGCTTAAAATTAGATACAGTCAAAGCTTTGCGTACTATGGAGTATATTATGCCTGTACTACTATTCATCATGAATATGAGTTTACTTGCCGTTTTGTGGTTTGGGACAAAGCAAATAGCTTCTGGTACAACACCGCTTGGCGATATTGTGGCGATTGTCAATTATGCAATGCGTATGACAGGCTCATTTTCAATGTTTGCGTTTATTATTATTTTTTATGCCCGTGCCAAGGCCTCTGCAGAACGTATGGCAGAAGTTCTATCTATTGAAAATGAGACTGAGCTTTCATCATCTGTGGAAAGTGCCTCTAGCAGAAGACATTTTGGCGAATTGATCTTTGACAACGTTAGCTTTACATATCCAGGTGGAGACTCTCCAGTATTAGCGAATGTAAGCTTTAGTGTTAAATCAGGTGAAAAATTAGCCATAATGGGTGCTACAGGTGCAGGTAAATCAACATTATTACAGCTAATTCCACGCTTTTATGATGTCACTGAGGGGCGAATAGTAGTAGAAGGCAAGGATATTCAGCAATGGGACTTACAAGAGCTAAGGGAGATTATTGGTTATGTCCCACAGCAATCCTTATTATTTACAGGTAGCATTGCAGACAATGTTAAATGGGGTGACATTGATGCTGAAATGGATGCTGTGCGACAGGCAACGATGCAAGCACAAATTCATGCTTCTGTAGAAGATTTCCCACAGGGTTACGAGACAAGAGTTGGGCAGAAGGGTGTTAATCTTTCAGGCGGCCAAAAACAAAGGCTATCTATTGCAAGAGCGTTATTACGAAAAGGTCATCTACTAATGCTGGACGATAGTACAAGTGCGCTTGACGTAAAAACGGAGCAGGCATTATGGGAGGCGCTGAGCAAGGAACCGGCAACTATGCTCGTTGTAACTCAGAAAATACGTACAGCTAAAGGGGCAGATCGAATATTACTAATCGATGCAGGGGAAGTAGTAGCATATGGCACGCATAAAGAGCTACTACAGACTTCTGAGCTCTATAAAAAAATCGCAGTCTCCCAGCAGGAGGTAGAGAAATAATGGCATTTTTCCACAAACCTTTTGGCTATGAGCCGATTTTGACAAAAGATGATGTACAGCAGATTGTTAAGAAAAAGAAAGGACCTCGTGCGACAGATTGGCGAAGTACATTGTTGAGATTATGGAAAATTGTCGATGAACAACGTGTACTCTTAATGATTGTGCTTTTACTTGTCATGGTGAGTTCAATTTTAGCTCTTCTTGGACCATATATAATCGGAAAAATGATAGATATGTATGTGATGCATGGTGAGCTTGCAGGTCTTAGTAAGGGCATTATGTTGTTAATCGGCATTTATGCTCTACTAGCAGTGGCGTTATTTTTACAAAATTATTGGATGATAGGCATTGCTCAGCAAACAATTTATAGACTGCGTACAAGCGTATTTGCACATTTTCAAAGACTGCCTATTTCATTTTTTGACCGCCGTCAGCATGGAGAGCTAATGAGTCGGATGACAAATGATATAGAAGCGGTAAGTTCAACATTAAATAGTTCCTTCATCCAGGTGTTTTCCAGTGTTTTAACGCTTACAGGTACTGTAATTATCATGCTAAGCCTAAGCCCTTTACTAACGGTATTAACGATGACCATTATACCGATTATGTTTTGGGCAATGCGCTGGGTTACTCGAAGAACAGCTCCATTATTTAAACAGCAGCAAGTGGCTATTGGAGCGCTTAACGGTATGATTGAAGAGACAATTTCAGGTCAACGAATTGTGAAGGCCTTCTCACAAGAGGAAAGAATGATGGAGGAGTTTCGTGAAAAAAGCTTGCGATTAAAAACAACAGGCTTTTGGGCACAGACATATTCAGGCTATATTCCAAAGGTCATGAACTTCTTAAACAATATGAGCTTTACAATTGTAGCCGGGATTGGAGGCGTGCTTGCTCTTTATGGTCACGTGTCAATTGGGGTCATAGTTATTTTTACCGAATATGCACGCCAGTTTACTCGTCCACTAAATGATTTGGCCAATCAATTTAATACAGTTTTATCGGCAATTGCTGGTGCTGAAAGGGTATTTGCATTACTGGATGAACAGCCTGAAGTGGAAACAGCTTCAGCACAAAAGCATAAATTATTAGGACAGGTGAGCTTCCAACACGTTTATTTTAAATATGAACAGGAGGAAGAAGCTTATACGTTAAAGGATGTTAATTTTCAAGTAGAGCCAGGTCAAACAGTAGCCCTTGTAGGAGCAACGGGTGCAGGAAAGACAACTATCTTACAGCTTATTGCAAGATTTTATGAGGTAACAAAGGGCGAGGTTTTATTTGATGGTGTAAACATTCAACAAATAGAACGACAAGCATTACGTTCGCAAATGGCCTTTGTGCTTCAGGACCCGTTTTTGTTCGAAGCGTCAGTGCGAGAGAATATTCGTTATGGCCGATTAGATGCGAGCGATGAAGAAATAGTAGAAGCGGCTAAGCGTTCAAATGCTCACGACTTTATCATAAAGTTAAAAAATGGCTATGATACTATTCTTGCGGCAGATGGTCGAGAAATTTCACAGGGGCAAAAGCAGCTGCTATCCATAGCTCGAGCATTAATTGCTGATCCTAGGATATTATTACTTGATGAGGCTACAAGCAGTATTGATACTGTTACTGAGCTTGCCATTCAAGAGGCGCTGGACATATTAATGCAGGGGCGTACAAGCTTTGTTATTGCTCATCGTTTAAATACCGTACACAATGCGGATATTGTACTCGTTATGCACAAGGGTGAATTAGTTGAAGCAGGTCCTCAACAACAGTTAATTGAATCTGGTGGCATTTATGCGCAAATGTTACAATCTTCTTCATATCATCTTGAAGAATAAACTATTTTAGTCATGGATTGGAGTGATCTCTTTGGGATCGCTCCTTTCTTAGTGTTGAACGCAAAACTGGAAGAAGAGTCGTAAATAAGGCATCATTGTTAAACATTTAAATGAAATAAAGACTATTTCCTTATATTGAAAATGTAATTTATTTGTATAAATGGTATAATTGTAAGAAGGGTTGAAATATTGAGTGAGAGCGCTTAGTATGAGTATGTATCTATAAATTCTAGTAATTTTCAGTTATTAAAGTTATTAATGATTGTATAAATCCATTTATTTTCCTTATATTAAAAACAAAATAGTTGATTATTAGAAGTTACTATTATAATTTGTTGCAAGCTGATTTTCTTTCTTGCTACAATAGGGCAATAGTCTGATTTAAGAACGGAGTAAACGATGAATATTTCAGTAATGACGGTGTCTTTTCCGTTAGATGGGGAAACATTAAAAGAAGTAACATTATTATGTGAAGAAGCGACCGTACATGATTACCGTGTATATGAAACTGCAATGGGAGTTCCTATGGCGGGGTCTTTTGAAACAAAGGGTTTTATGATACTTGCTTATGAAGATGATAAGGATGTGTTAGTAGGAGCAGCAAGTGCTGTAGACTTAATGGGGCTTCATACATATGAATGGTCTCTAGTAGTAACGCCTGCTTATCGTCAAAAAGGAATCGGAACCGCTTTAGTGGAAGCTTTACAGGCTGGTCTTCAAGAGCGTGGAGCAGAGGGGCAATTGGCTGTAGTAATAGATGGATCACCCTTTGGTCATACGTTTATTGAAAATAAAGGCTTTACATATAGCTTTTCAGAGGCAACTTTAGAAACAAGAGCAGAATCAGTAAACTTAAACAAGGATGTTGAAATTACTCCATATGCAGGTGAGCAGGCAGAGCTGATCGACATTTATAGTGAAGCGTTTGGGGATTTACCGGAGGAGTCTGAAGAGCTAATAGCCTTTAATACATCTACGGATGGCAGAAAGCTATGGCTGGCCCGTAAGGACGGTGAAGTCGTTGGAACAGTGACAACTGCTCAGGAAAATGAAATTCAATGGGTCACAGCATTAGCCGTACATCCAAATTGTGAAGGGCAGGGCATTGGTACAGCTATGCTATCCTTTTCCAAGGACTATGCAAGTAAAATCGGAGCGAAATTTGTGATGCTTGATGTAGAAATTGACAATGGAAAAGCCCTTTCTGTTTATGAAAAGGCTGGCTTTATGAAGGCTCAACAAATAGATTATTATGTAAAGCAGTAGAAAGAAAGGTAAGGAGGAAAAAGTACTCCTTACCTTTTTAATTAAGCTTTTTTATCATAAATACCTACTATCCTCATATAGTATTAATAACCCTATGAAAGGAGTCGTTACTCTTGCGCATGCCAGCATTGCCTAAAAAGAAGTCTCCTCCAAAGGAAGCACCCAGCTCATGGTGGAAGGTTGTTAAAGCGTATTTATCTCGAGGGAAGTTTTACCGGTTACCACCTCGGAATTAATAAAGGAGCATTAGAAAAGTCGCCCAAATAGCGACTTTTTATTACTTATAGGAATTTTAGCTTTCTAAAAGAAAAGCCTCCTTTGATGGACCGATTAAATAGAGTTCATGCATTGCCCTTGTAAGTGCCACATACAGTAGTTTTCTGTCAAGCTTTGTATCATAGAAAGGTGTATCGAAGGCAGTGACGATAACTGCATCAAATTCAAGTCCCTTTGCTAAATGACTTGGCACTACAAGTAATAATTCTTGGTCAATAGAATCATTTTCTGTTAGCAGTTGGGAATTAATTTTATGGTCAGTTAAAGCTTTCTGGATTTTGAGCGCCTCTGTTGACGTTTTACAAATTAACGCAATGGATCGATGTCCTTTCGTGCGTATGGAGTCAAAAATTGACTTAATTTTCAGGGCATCGAATGCATTTGCTTGTATGAAGGTTGGTCCATTGCCATGACGAACTACAGGCTCCACTAATGGTAGCTGTTCTTCCATTTGTGCTAAAACCTTATTTGCGACCTCCATGATTTCAATGGTTGTACGATAACTTTTTTGAAGTGTTCTAAAGCTTGCACGGGGGAATAACTGTTGGACAGGCTCCCATGCAGTTAGTGAACGATAACTATGAATGCCTTGTGCTAAATCACCTACCATTGTAAACATATCTGTCTCAAGTCCAGCTTTTAAAGCAGCAAGCTGGAATAAACTATAGTCCTGTACTTCGTCAATAAAAACTACCCGCATTTTCCATTCATCTGAAATGCCCTTTAAGCGAGCCTGTAAATAGTACAATGCGGCTAAGTCCTCAAGGGCCCATTGTTCCTTTAAGTGAGCCTGTATAAATTGCTGTTGTTCAAGGTAATGCCACTCTGGTGCAAGCTCTGCTAAAAGCTCAGGTTTTGTAAGTAGGGTACGATAGAGTATTTTTATATTATGTTTAGAGAAACGCCGCATATAAACAGCTGCTGTGGATTTAGCCTCTTTTTCAATGGCGGGTATTCGTTCATCCCGTTCATCAATAAACTTTGTAACAACACGACGACGTTTGTCATCATCTCGTATTCCATTTAAAGCTTTGCCAAGTGCTTCATCATATTTCTTATGCAACATATTTAATACAGCTTGCTTCTTTTGGCGAACATGGCTGGCTAAAATCTTTTTAATATGATCAAGCCGCTTTTCAATAGGCATATAAGATAATTCGTATAAGAACAGCTTTTTTAAATGAGATGCACGCATAATACAATATTTTTCAATGTAAACATCCTCAAATTGTTCAGCGATTCCCTGTTCAAGCTTTTGAATATAACGTTCTATAACATCACGATAATAAAGTGAGCCCTTCATCTCAGATATCCAAGCAATGGACTGCTGTGATCCACCTGCAACAAGAGTCTCTAACTGCTCATTAGGATTTTGAAGTTTAAGCTTAAGCTTAGTGGCAGCAAGGACATAATCTGAAAAGGTTGTTTGACAAATTTTATCAACGCCAAGTTCTGGCAAAAC
Organism: Lysinibacillus sp. FW301-JW8; assembly: GCF_058788755.1. NCBI lineage: Bacteria > Bacillati > Bacillota > Bacilli > Caryophanales > Bacillaceae > Lysinibacillus > Lysinibacillus sp. FW301-JW8. The sequence continues at coordinate 27,743 of NZ_JBYTBB010000013.1, read as the reverse complement.
GTCACCAATATAATCGATAAATAGTTTATTTGGTGCTAATATCATGAGCTGCTCAGGGTTAAAATGCTCGCCCATTGTATAGAGGAAGTAAGAGATACGATGGAGAGCTATCGTTGTTTTTCCACTGCCGGCAGCACCCTGTACGATAATAGGCTGACGAAGATGCGCTCGTATAATTTCGTTCTGTTCTTTTTGAATAGTCGAGACAATTTCTGTTAAACGTACATCTGCCTTTCCAGCTAACGCTTCTTGTAGTAATTCATCATTCGTTGTTAAATCAATATCTCGTATATCAAGCAATTCACCATTTTCGATTTTATATTGACGCTTGGCAAATAGGTGACCTTTAAGGATTTCGCCTCGAACATCATACTCCATATCACCAAGGCGACCATCATAATAGACGTTTGCAACTGGTGAACGCCAGTCTACGATAATTGGTTCGTGTGTCTCTCGATGGAATAATGAGGTTTTGCCGATATAAAGAAATTCCTCTGGATCACCAGTCTTTTGAAAATGGATTCGGGCAAAATACGGCTTCTTTTGAACAGCCTCTAAGCCTTCCTTTTGGGTACGCGCCATTTCAAAAAATCGGGCGTTGGCAAGGATATTTAAATAACTCAAACTAGAGTCTAAATAATCAAGATCTGCCATCGATTGCCGAATATTCTCCTGCGCTGATTGCAAGTCTCTTCGGGATTCACTTAATATTTGATGCATATAATTTTTAGTGAAGGCTAGCCATTCCACCTCAGCCTGAAAATCTGGATGTTGTACAGTCATTTTTAGCACCTCCTAAGTACTTACAATTTCAAAGTAGATTATCATACTACTATATATAATATTTACCATCAAGCAAAAGCGTAATAGGCTAATTATGTTACTATTAGATTAGAAGCAAGAAAAGTTATTCGTGTATTATGATTTTTATCATATTAAAGGTGAACATCATAGGAGGTTATAGATTTGGATATTTTCGCACATAGAGGAGTCTCCGCACATTACCCTGAAAATACGACTGCTGCATTTCGAGCAGCAGCAAGGCTGTCTATTACAGGCATCGAGTTAGATGTACATGTAACAGCTGATGGTGAGCTAGTGGTCATTCATGATGAAAAGATTGATCGAACATCCAATGGCTGTGGCTATGTTAAAGATTTTACCTTACAGCAGTTGCGTGCATTTGATTTTGGTTCATGGTTTTCTGCGGAATTTGAGGGTGAAAATATTCCAACCCTGAGTGAAGTACTAGAATTGTTTGCAGGTACCAACCATCGTATTAATATAGAGCTTAAAACAGATATAATGCCATATGACGGGATTGAAGCTCTTGTGATGAAGGAAGTTGCTGCACATCAAATGACAGAAAGAGTGATCATTTCCTCTTTTAATCATGAATCGATACAAATTGTCTCACTGATGGCACCATATATTGAAACCGCAGCTTTATTTGCTGAAATATTAATTGATTTTAACGGCTGTGCTGCACAAATTCCAGCAAATGCAATCCATGTTACTTTACCAGCAGCATTTCGAAAATCGGTAGGTAGAGCTTTGCAAGAAGGAGCACTTGTGCGGGTTTATACAGTGAATGAGGTCGAGCATGCTAAGCACTTACAGGGACTCGGTGTGCGGGCAATTTTTACAGATGATCCAGAGAAGATTATGGCTGGATTGAGTGGGCAGAAAAAGGAATGAATAGGGGAGGAGAGTGCGCTGATACATGAATATCAGCGCGCTTGAGCCTAGTAATAATCCTTTACCATTTTGCACGATGCTCTTCGATACAGCCGAGCATTTGCTGAATAACAAGTGTTTCACCGTTATCGAGTAAAATTGAGCCAGCGTAATAACCAAACATTTGATGAACCTCAGATTTAACAAGCCCAGCATTTGTAGTGGCAACACGTTCAAAAAAGGGAGAGAAGGTTAAGGAAATTTGATTGGAGAATTTAGACTTTACCTTCCATCTTTGCATATAATCCTCCCGATCATAATGAAACAATAAATCCTCATGAATTTTTGTCATTTTTCCATCTACAAAAACGGCATTCTCTGTCATGCCAGTTCCATCGGTCCATTTTCCGCCTAAGTTGAGGCCAATACGTCTACCTCGAACTCGCTGCGAAGCCATTCCCCAATTCCAAGTAGCCTCACGTGGCCAAATTCCTCGACCATAATCTAATACCGCAAAGTTTTCCTCTGGAGAGAATGTAAAACGGCGAGTACCGATTGTCACAACACCTGAAGTTGGAAGTATATGATGCTTGCCAGTAAATTGAAAGGTTTTACGGTTCCAAGGGATGACTACATTTAAGGTTTCATCTGCAGGTGGATGCTGAATGATAAGCTTTGCACGTAAAACGTCTCCATCAAAGTTTGGAATTGAAACAGAAAGATGTGTTTCATTTTTGATATAGGCCATATCAATCATCATTTCACTATTTTTGAATGTTACAGATTCTAGCACTTGAGTAGGCATTTTTAGCTTTCCGCCCAATGGAATCGTTATTGTTTTTTCAAAGTAGCGCTGAGTTTCATATTCAAGGAAATAGACGAAGCAGACCGCTGCATAGTCTAGATGACTGATTGTCGCAGAGAATAAGATTTCATCACCGTAGACACACCAATAGTTCCATTTCTTTTTGCGCATGATATGACCGCTTAAATTGCTGTTTATAAGAGGCTTTCGTGCAAATCCGATGGCAGCTGGATTTAAATTACCTTTTTTATCGCATAAAAGAGTGGTTTGTAAAATCTCCTTTTCAGCATGCTGCTTCACATTCAACATCCCTTCTGGTCATAAAATAAAAGTCTATACTTTGTTAACCCTATTGTAGCAAAAACTATCTTAAAATTGGAAAAGATAGTGTTAAATCAGACCTCTTTCATCAATTATGCGAATAAGGACCTAATTAATAGAAATCCCAATGCTTACATATCATGAACATAAGGAGGGAAGGCGTGGCGAAAATGTATAACAGACAGGCTGCTGTACAGTACGCAAATTTGTGGTGGAACAGACGAAATCCAGCATTTCCAAACTTTACGGTTGATTGTACAAATTATATATCGCAATGCTTACTTGCTGGTGGGGCGCCAATGCGAGGAGCACCGAGTAGGGATAGAGGCTGGTGGATTCAACAGGGCAATTGGAGCTTTAGCTGGTCTGTTGCACATTCCCTGAGATGGTATTTGGAAGGCTCAAAAACTGGACTGAAGGGGAGGCGGGTTCAATCCGCTGAGGAATTGGATCTTGGTGATGTGATTTTTTATGATTTCCAAGGTGACGGAAGAATTGACCATTCTGTTATTGTGACAAGTATTCAGAATGGTGTTCCTTATGTGAATGCTCATACTTCAGATAGTATTAATCGACCGTATCTTTACGAGGATTCTACAGCTTTTACACCAAGCATGACTTATTATTTCTATCATATAGATGATAGTTTTGCTTAGAAAGATAGCTGTTTTAAAGCTCATCATTTTGTGATAATGTGGAAGATAGAAGAGATCCATTATAATACGATGTAATGTTATAGAAGGAGATAGTATACTATGAGCGAACAATTTTTGTCTGTTAGGGATGCCATAATTCAACGTCGTTCCATTAAAAAATTTAATGGGCAGCCAGTAGATCGTGAAGATTTATTGGAGGTTATCGATGATGCTGTATGGGCACCAAATCATGGAAATCGAGAGCCTTGGCGTTTAGTTGTTGCATGTGGTAAGGAGTTATTTGGACTTCATGATTTATTGCGAGATTTAACGATACCTAAATGGCAAGAGCTTTCTAACGAGGACTTAACAAAGCAAATGACAAAATTCACGTTAGCAGGCGGCTATGCTTTTGTCATCGTTCCAGAGGATGCTCGTCAAAAAGAGCGTTTAGAGGATTACGCTGCAGCAAGTATCTTTATTCAAAACATTCAATTGCTAGCATGGGATAGAGGAATTGGTTCCTGCTGGAAAACGCCTGCTTTCTTAGATCAGCCAAAATTTCGTGAGGCTTTAAACGTACAGCCTGGTGAACGTATAATTGCAATGCTGCAAGTTGGCTATTTTGATGAAGTTCCAAAAGGAAAAGAACGTAAACAATCAGCAGAAATTGTCACGATTTTTGGAGAATAAAATTATAAAATCCCCTCGCTTATAGTGACGAGGGGAATTTGTTTTTCATATAATTATTTTTGTAATGTAGCCACTTCAAATAAATAATCGCTTAGAACACGCAGTCCTTTATCGAAATTTTCTAAATGAAAGTGTTCATTTGGAGCATGGAAGTTTTCACTAGACAAACCAAAGCCCATTAGTACAACTGGTAATTCTAAAATTTCATCAAAGGCAGCCACGATAGGAATTGAACCGCCACCACGTGTATAAGCAGTTGGGACGTTATATACTTTTTCATATGATCGACCAGCAGCTTGGATGAATGGGTGATCAAATGGTGTTAAGAATGGACGACCTTTATCGAATTCAGAGATTGCTACTTCAACACCAACTGGCTTGTGTTTTTCAACATGCGCCTTTAACAGTGCTACAATTTCTTCGGGTTCTTGATTTGGCACAAGACGGCATGTGATTTTAGCGCCAGCCTCAGCTGGAAGGACTGTTTTAATGCCTTCGCCTGAGAAACCGCCAAACACACCATTTACCTCTAATGTCGGACGTGCCCAAGTACGCTCTAAATAGGAATAACCAGCCTCACCGAATAATTCCTTGACGCCAACCTCATCCTTCACTGATTCCTCATCGAAATCAAGTGCACGATATGCTTCACGTTCTTCTTCAGTTAATGGTAATACTTTGTCATAGAAGCCTTCAACTTGAATTGTGCCATGCTCATCACGGAAGGATGCCAAAATTTCTGCTAATGCATGGATAGCATTTTGTACACCCCCACCATAAAGACCAGAGTGCAAATCACCTTTAGCTCCACGAATATCAATTTGAATACCTGTTAAACCACGTAAACCATAGCATACTGCTGGCTTACCAGGACCATAAAGCCCAGTATCAGAAATTAAAATTAAGTCTGCTGCTAATTTTCCCTTATGCTCTTCTACAAAGGCAGGTAGGTTTGGACTTCCGATTTCTTCTTCGCCCTCATAAATGAATTTAACATTGACTGGTAGTGTACCTGTAGTTGCAAATAGTGCCTCAATCATTTTAAGGTGCATAAACACTTGCCCTTTATCATCACTAGCACCACGAGCAAATAACTTATTGTCGCGAATTGTAGGATCAAACGGCTCACTTTCCCATAAATTTAATGGATCTACAGGTTGTACATCATAATGACCATAAAACAGAATAGTCGGTTTGCCCTCAGCATGTAGCCAATCAGCGTAAACAACAGGGTGACCGGCAGTTTGAGTGATGGAGATATTTTCAAGATTTAGTTTTTCAAACGCATTAGAAAGCCATTGTGCGGCCTTTTGAATATCACCTTTATGCTCAGATAAAGAGCTAATACTAGGAATACGTAAAAATTCCATTAATTCATTCAAATGCTCCTCACGATGTTCTGCGAAGTAAGCATCTAGTTGCTGTAAATTTGTCATCTAACATCCCTCTTTCTAATTATTTCGATAATAGAAATAGTATAACATAATTTTCTTACAGGAATAAAAACGAGAAGAAGTAGAAGGCACATCAGGTTTTTTTCAATAGCATTCACAGTATTATTTTTCATCAAACTTTATTAAAAGCTTTAGCGATATTTTTTATAATAAAGTAGAATGTTCTTCAGAGTAAACTCCGTAAGTGGATTAATGAAAAGGTAAACATAGGTTTCCATTTATGATATTTCACTAATTTTACGCTTTTTTGAATCCATGAGAAAGGAATCATTATACATGTCTAAAATGGTTAATATGCTTTCTATATTATGGCTCCTCAAAACGAGGAAACAATTGACTGCTAAGGAGCTAGCAGAGGAATTAGAAATCAGTATTCGTACGGTGTACCGCTATATTGATGCATTGTGCGCAAGTGGAGTACCAATCATTTCAGATGCAGGACATAATGGTGGGTACAGTTTATTGAATGAGTTTACAAAGGCACCTTTATTTTTTAACCTGGATGAGCAAAAAGCACTTGTTCATGCTGCAAAATTTGCAATAGATGCAGGGTATCCCTTTAGTGAAACGTTAGATGAAGCAATTTCTAAGTTAAAAATGTATACAAATGAGGAACAATTAAATCATATCAATCGGCATTTAAGAGGATTTGAAGTCATCCATCCTACTATTGAATCGTCTTTGAAATCCAATCTTCGAGATTTGGAAATTGCTGTTGCCGAAAGTTATAGATTAGTTATTGTTTATCAAAAAGATAAGGGGATTGAGCCACAATCACGCCACATAGATCCTTATGGTCTTGTTTATTGGAAAGGTAAGTGGTACACAGTTGCTTATTGCCATCTGCGCGAAGAAATTCGAAGTTTTCGAGTTGATCGTATTCAATCATTATTCAGAACAGATGAAAAATTTGACAGGCCCTCGGGGTTTTCAGCACGTACTTTCTTTTTAAAGGGTCTTTTACCTGATTCAAGTCAGCTTGAAAAACTCATTTCTGTCCGTATCAAAGGCAATGCGCATGCGCTTGATGATTTATGCCAGCATTGGCTATTTAGTCATACTTTAATAGAACGAAAAAATGACCAAGCTCTTTTTAAGGTTGATAAAGACTCTATTGATAGCTTCGTACCTCACTTTCTTCTCTCCTATGGTAAATCCATTACTATTTTGGAGCCAACTTTACTACAGGAAAAAATGGCAACAATCAGCTTTGAATTATTCAATTATTATCAAAATACTTCACTTCACTGACCGTACTTGTCAGTGAAGTTTTTTTACAATGTACATGTTCTAAATTAAATTTTTTTTGGAGGCATAAAAATTATGAAGGATTTGAAGTATCAATTTTATATTGCAGGTACACCGGAGGAAGTATGGAAGGCACTTATCTCTCCCGAGGGTACAAAACAAATTTATTATGGGTCCATCATTAAATCTACATTTCAAGTGGGCGATCTCTTGGAGTATGTCGGTCCTGGAGTAGATGGAGATGAAACTGTGCATGTTTACGGGAATGTATTGGAATATGAACCAAATCAGTTACTTCAATTTACTCACTATCCTGGAAAGTCATATATAAAAGATGATTATGCATTAGAATCACGAATTTCCTATTTTTTAGAACCTATTGGCTCATCCACGAAATTGACACTCATTCATGACCAGTGGAAAGAAGGCGATTCCACTTATGAAAACAGCGACAAGGCTTGGTGGATGATATTAAGTAATACAAAGACTTTAGTAGAAACAGGAAGTACTCTAGATTTTGGTGAGTGTTAATAATCCGTCACAAATGGGTTATCAGAAAGGGAGTAGTAGAGCGTATTTCCTTACTAATTTGTATCTAAAGATTTATGTATCTCATTGATTGTGAAATAAACAATTTTAATTGTATAAAAAACTTAACCATGGTCTAGAATTTTTCACATATTAAGCTGTACAATTATCGGGCACGAAACTGTAGAGAATAATCCATTTTGACTAAACTTTCTTCAAAGTGGATTATTCTTATATTTCAAGCTTAATTTTTATATAAATTACATTTCAGGCTCTTTCTCAGAAAGCTCATGAAGTAGCTTTTTAATATTTTCAATTAAAGGTGCCGGGGCTTTTTTTATTGATCCTGTATCGAACGGTGGTTGTGGATCATACTCCAATATTAATTGAACCCCTTTACCAAGATCCTCTCCAAACTCCCAAGCAACTAATTGAAGAGCCATGTCAATACCTGAGGAGATTCCAGCCGCTGTTACTATTTTGTCTTGGCGAACAACTCTTTCTTCTGTTGGAATTGCACCAAGCGATTGAAGAATGTCAAAAGAACCCCAGTGACTAGTTGCCACTACATCATTCAATAAACCAGCAGCACTTAAAATCAATGAACCATTGCATACAGATGTAGTCCATTTAGTAGTCTCGTGCATTTTACAAATCCAGTTTAATGTTTCTTCGTCATTCATTGGATTTTTGTAGTTAGGGGGACTACAGCCAGGAACGACAAGAATATCAGCAGATGTAATTTCCGAAAAGCTATAATCTGCATGTAAATAACCCATTTTAGAATCCAGCTTTACAATTCCTTTTTCCTTAGCAACAAATTTCACATTGCATTGCTGTGTAGCTGCAAATACCTCATAGGGACCAATTGCATCTAATGCTGTAATTCCATCATATAGCATGATTGTAACTTCCATCATCATCTCTCCTTAAAGATTATTTCAGACCGGACCGTCCGGTCTGAAATAATCTTATATGTTCTTACTAGTATTTTCAATCTAATAATTGTTACATTTTCGTGAAGAGGAAATAAAAAAACCAAGAGGAATTGAGTTTTAGACCTCTTGATTCTTAGCTGAGTAGTATTGTAGTAGTATTTTTATTTGTTGAATGCTATGGAGCATGTGCTCATTATTTAAGGATAAACGACTTGCCATAATAGCACCCTCTAAAGTAGAAAATAAAAAAGAGGCTATAGAATAGGAATCTATATCTTCGCTAAATTCCTGTGAGCAAATTCCTTCCTCAATAATAGAGTGTATAAAATGTAATGTTTCGTTATGGGCCTTTGCAGCTAACTCATGAAGTTCTTGGAAGCCGTCATCACTTTCGATAGCTGTATTAAGAAGGGGGCAACCACCATCTACTGGAGGATTGTGAACAGCATCTTGATAAATTTCAAACATGGCTATTAATTTATCTGTAGCTGAAGCTTTAAATTGCGTTGCTTCAAAATAATGCTTCCAAATGATTTCCATGGAATAAACAAAAGAAGCAATAGCAATTTCATTTTTGTTTTCAAAACGTCTATAAATGGCTCCCTTTGGTAATCCAGTTGCATTCATAATATCCTGTATAGAGGTTAGATTGTAGCCTTGTTTATTAAATAATTTAAGTGAGGTTTGGATAATCAGATCACGAGTTATATCTTCCTTCATCATTTATTGTCCTCCGTTACACGCTAATAATAAAACAGTATAGCATAATGTAATCGGCAAATTTGATACTAATAAAGAGTTTCTACATGGTATCAATAAAATAAGGTCTGGTTCCTGACAGATTCCAGAATCAGACCTTATGTTCAATTAATGCGCTGTATAGCCACCATCTACAAGAAGAGTTGTGCCATTTACAAAGCTTGCATCATCACTAGCTAAAAATAGGACAGCTTTCGCTATTTCCTCTGGTTTACCTAATCTACCTTGCGGATGAAGTGATGCTAAATATTCTTTCTTTTGAGCATCTACTGCCGCAAGAAGGGGAGTGTCAATATATCCAGGGCAAACCGCATTGACACGGATGCCTTCTTTCGCATAAGCAGTACAAAGATTTTGTGTTAAAAGCTTAACGCCACCTTTTGCAGAGGAGTAGGCTGTTGGATTTGGTAGAGCTACAAAGCTATGAATTGAGCCTGCATTGACGATGACACCGCCAGTTCCTTGTTTAAGGAATTGTTCAATGGCATATTTATCAGAAAGAAATACACCTGATAAATTAATATCAATGGTTCTTTTCCATTTTTCGTAGGATAGTTCATGTGCAGGAGCATCATCTGCAACGCCCGCATTGGCATACATAATATCGAGCTTACCGTATTTATTAACGGTTTCATTAATCAAGTTTATAATGTCTTCTTCTTTTGTTACATCGGATTTCACGAAAAGTGTATCATAGCCATTATGATTTAATTCTTCTGAGATACTTTGTCCACGATCTGAGAAATCCGCAATTACAACTTTGGCACCCTCTTCAACAAATAGGCGAACAGTCGCTTCACCAATACCACTTGCGCCACCTGTTACAATAGCTACTTTATCTTTTAGTTTCATAGTTAATCCCGTCCTTTATTCCGTAATAACCCGATTGGTGAATACTAATAAACAATGGGTATGGAGAAAATCCCCACTGATTAAGTCTCACTTTATTTTGCTGTTGCTCCGCCATCAATGACGATTTCTGCACCTGTCGAAAAAGAAGATTCATCGGATGCTAAAAATAACACCATATTAGCAACTTCTTTAGCAAATAATAGTGCAGTCTCTTTACCGATTCCTGTACCTCCACCTGTGATGATGGCCACTTTATTTTCCATTCTCATAACAAGCACGCACTCTTCTCTAGCTTTATGATGACCTTTGGCAGTAGAAATATTCGCTAATTGCTAACGATACTTTCATCATACTCGTTTCATTTTGAAATACTATCCTATAAGATGCTGTATAATAGAGAGTGAATATCCTTCATTTATAGGGGGTATTTTAGACGAAGGAGAAAAATCAATGACGCATCCATTTCATTTATATGAGGAAATCACGTTTCAAGAATTCGTCTTGTTTATTAAAGTTCACAGCAAACAGATTGAAGAAAATATAAATATTTATCTCAATTTAGAGCCAACTATTTCAGAGATAGATCGAAAAAGCACGACTATGCTGTTGGATTCGTTTATTCGACTTTTAACACATATGAACATTGAGGATATAGATGGGGAATATGAAAGCTATTTAGATACATGGCTACAATCGCAGCTAGCGATTATCAATACGAGAAGCTTTAATCTGTTTCAATTAATTTTTGAAAAGGCGTTAATTACTTTTATGATTCAACATAAATATAGTCGAATGCATGCAATTTTCATGCTCTTACTATCGATTTTTACTTATCTTGTACAGAAATGTGAGGGGGAGAATAAGGCAACATATATGCCATTAGAAGATGAAAAACTAAAAAATCTTTTATCATTGGATCAATTGAATAAGCTATTAATCCGTTCCTCTGGCTATCAAGATTTAGCCTATATTTTAAGAAAGTGCGAGGAGTATTTTCAATATAAAAGATGTGTCTTTTATGCGTATGTGCCATGGTCCAATCAATTCTATGGAGCAATTGGTGCGGAGCTTCCGAAAGTACAGAGCATGAAAGGGCAGCTTACAGAACAGCATTCAGTTTTTGACTCCAAGAAGCCAATTTACTTAAAGAATCCTAAAAATTACGTTAAAGAGGAGCATATTAAATTATTTAACTTATCTTCCGTTATCTTTGTACCGATTGTTCATCAAGATCAATTATTTGGTTGGCTTACATTTGATCAACTAGGAGAGGAATTTGATTGCTCTAAAGAAGAGTTAGAGTTACTTGCCCAAGTGGGGAAACGTTTAGGCTTATTTTTATCACGAAAGGGTAAAAATAAGGAGGTTTCTTCCGAGCTACATTTAACAGAAAGGGAATCTATGATTTTAGGATTGCTGGCGGAAGGGTATGACAATAAAAAAATAGGTAGTTTATTGTTTTTAAGTGAGCATACCGTCAGAGATTATGTCAGTAGTTTAATGACAAAGTTAAAAGCAAAAAATCGTACGCAGGTTGTTGCCTCTGCTTTTCGCCTGGGGCTGTTAAATTAGATAAAGGTTGATAAAACGATGTTCTTTCATGCCGGTTATGCATAAATCTTATCCTATAGCTCCCACTAGATTTACAAGTGTATTGTATGGTTTCTGCTGGTTTGTAACACTATCAATCGAAATATTTGTTACATGGAGACAACAAAATCAAGCCGAAACACTAAAAAAATTCCTCTCATTTTTAACACATTATATTGAAATGTAGAGGCACAATTGATAAATGAAAAACTGCTCACCTGCTATTACGGTATGGCAGTTTCTTTTTTTTGTTTATGAAATAACAGAAAAATAAAAATATTGATTTACACGAATACTATTGAAACTAACATAAAAAATAGGGAAGTGGTGCATGATAAAACGGTTATTTAGGGATAAGAAATATAGTAGTAAAACAATTTTTACGAATATTACAAGTAATAGTATCTAAGCTTACATGATTGTAATGAAATTGAAAGCCAATACGATAGAGTGTAATACATTATTTTGCGAGAATGTGTATAGAAGCAAGAACAAGAAGCGGAGGAATACACAATGAATGAAAAATTAGAAGGCGTATATGAGGAATTTAATCGTTACATATACCATTTATGTTTAAAACTTACTCGCAATAATGTAGAAGCTGAAGATTTAATGCAAGAAGTTTGGGTAAAAGTTGTTCGCTATGAAGATAGCGTGGCCGAAGTGGAGCATATTAAAGCTTGGCTTACTACAATTACGATGAATACATTTAGAGATCGCTATCGCAAAAAAGTGCGACGTAGTAAATATATGATGAACCAACCTGAAACATTAGACGTTCCGATTTTAGATTTGGTTCCCAACAATGATATTTCAACGGAAGAAAAAATTGAAAAAGATATCGTTACGAAATTAGTACAGGATAAAATGGAGCAATTAGATGGTATCTATCGAAAAACGTTATGGTATTTCTACATAGACCAATATTCACTTGCCGAAATCTCTACGATTATGAAAGTTTCCATTGGAACTGTGAAATCTCGTTTATTCCGTGCAAAGGCTCGTTTAAAAGAAATGCTAATGTCTGATGTGTCAATTGTAGAAGCGGTGCTGCCAGCATAATAGTATGAATTGGCCGCAAAGCGCAATTACTTAGACGGAAGTATTCGAACGGCTAAATGAAAAAGGGATGCATTGCAAAATGATTTGCGATGCATCCTTTTTATATTTTATAAACTTGATAAAGGTCATTCCTGTCGGTTTGGATCAAACTCAAGTAAACATTTTGCGAAAATATCACGAAGTGTTTGAACCTCCTCAGCTGAGAGCATACCAAACATATTGGTGATAATTTCACTTACTTGCTGGCGGGATTCCTTTAAAATATTTTCGCCTTCCGAAGTGATCACTAATTGTGAGGCTCGTCTATCTGTTGCGTGCTGTGTTTTTTCAATAAAGCCAGCATTTATTAGCTTACTTGTTAACACAGTGACACCACCTGTTGTCACTTTTAACCGATCAGCAATGGCAGAAGGGCGCTTTGGACCCTCCTGCGATAAATAGTCTAAAATTAAAATATGGGATTTTGAAAAGCCGAGTACATTATGATTATTCCACTCGTTCGCCCACTTACGCTCAATGGAAAATACGACTTCAAACAACGAGGTAATGGCTTTCTGTTTTTCTTGATCCATATAGGTCATCTCCAAAACTGTTTTAACTTTCTTGTGCCAATCTTGTCATCGCATTTAATTCGTAAGCACGTACTTTACGTGGAATAAAACGACGGATGTCCATTTCATTGTACCCAACTTGAATACGTTTTTCATCAATTATGATTGGGCTACGTAGCATTCTTGGATGAGCTTGAATAATAGCAAATAGCTCTTGAATTGAAAGTTGGTCAATATCAATATTTAAATTTTTAAAATCATTTGAGTTTGTTGCGATAATTTCGTCTGTTCCATCCTCTGTCATGCTTAAAATTTCTTTGAACTCTGCAAGTGTCAGTGGATGTGAAGTAATACGTTTTTCTTTATATTCAATATTGTGATCTTTTAACCATTTAAGTGCTTTTCTGGATGAAGAACAGCTCGCCTGTGAGTAAATTGTAACTGTCATTCTTCATTCCTCGCTTTCTTTTTTAGATTATATTTTATAAATATCTTATTAGTAAGTTAAATAGGTTATACATATATCTTACTAGTAAGCTATATATAAATCAATAGTTAATTAAAAAAACTTCATAGAAAAATGCTATTTTTTCAACTACATTAAAGTATACGCAGAAGAGAACGAAAAGTTTCGTAAAATCAGCTTACAATGATGTAAGTTTATCCAATACTCATGTATGAAGAACATAGGATGTGGAGAGTAAATCTAATAGATGGAAAGAGAGTCTGATTTAGAGAAAGAGCTATAGCAGTTATTCCACTGATTATATTATGATGAAATATTGGCGTTTATGCATAAAAAATATCTATTTATATTTTTGGAGAGTTGGTCGATGGGTAGAGCGGGGGAATGCTCGGGTAGAGGAAGGAGTTGCTCAGGTGAGTAGAGGAACCGCTCGGGTAGCTGAAGAAAGTGCTCAGGTAGTCAGTAGAACCGCTCGGGTAGTTGAAGAAAGTGCTCAGGTAGTCAGAGTAACCGCTCGGGTAGTCGAAGAAAGTGCTCAGGTAAGTGGAAGAACTGCTCGGACAGCCAAAAAAACCGCTCAGGTAACTGGAGGAATGGCTCAGATTAGCCAGAAAATCGCTTCTCAATCAAAAAAGAGGGCAGTCCCAAGTGATAGATTCATCACACTGGAACGGCCCCGATTAAATTAGCTTTGTTGTCCTGAAGTAAACCAATCTTGGACGTTCCAAACTTTAGTTGCGAGACCTTCATAAAAATCAGGCTCATGGCTAACGAGTACGATTGTTCCTTTAAATTCCTTCATGGCACGTTTTAATTCGTCTTTTGCATCAACATCTAAGTGATTTGTAGGTTCGTCAAATACTAGCCAGTTTGCTTCTTCCATCATCAGCTTACATAAGCGCACCTTTGCTTGCTCACCGCCAGATAAAGAGTTAAGAGGGCGAGTAATATGCTCCGTTTTTAGTCCCGAGCGTGCTAATGCTGCTCGTACTTGAGCTTGCTCCATTGAAGGGAAGGCATTCCAAACATCATCGATTGGCGTAATTTTATCAGCCTTTACTTCCTGTTCAAAGTAGGACGGATAAAGGTAATCCCCACGAACAACCTTTCCATCTAGCGGATTGATTTTACCAAGCATCGTTTTTAACAATGTAGATTTCCCAACGCCATTCATCCCAACAAGTGCGATTTTTTCGCCTCTCTCAATATTGAAAGTCAATGGGGGCAGTAATGGTTTTTCCTTGTCATAGCCAATCACTAGGTTTTCGGCCTCCACCACATAACGGCTTGATGAACGTGCCTCTTTAAAGCTGAATTCAGGTTTTACTGCAGTTTCAGGACGATCAATACGTTCTAAACGATCAAGCTGTTTTGCGCGAGATTTTGCACGGCCTGTCGTTGAATAGCGCGCTTTATTTTTTGCGATGAAATCCTCTTGTTTCTTAATGAACTCTTGTTGCTTTTCATAAGCTTCAATATGCTGACGTTTATTAATTTCAGCAAGCTCTAGAAACTTTTCATAGGTTGCAGTATAGCGAGTTAATTTAGAAAATTCCAGCTGGAAAATCACGTCTACTGTTTCATTCATAAACTCTGTATCATGCGAAATTAATAAGAAAGCATGTGGATAATTCTTTAAATAGATTTTCAACCATGAAATATGTTCTTCATCTAGATAGTTCGTCGGCTCATCCAATAATAAAACTTTGGGCTTTTCTAATAAAAGCTTTGCTAGTAAAACCTTTGTACGTTGTCCGCCAGAAAGAGCAGCAACATCACGCTCTAATCCGATTGCGTCAAGACCTAGACCGCGTGCAACCTCTTCAATTTTCATATCAAGTGTATAGAAATCACCTGCGTCAAGAGCATCCTGTACCTCAGCCATTTGCTCTAATAACACCTCTAATTCCTCAGGTGTTGCGTCAGCCATTTTTCCGGTAATGTCATTCAGTTCTTCTTCTTTTTTATATAAAGGAAGAAAGGCATCGCGTAATACATCGCGCATAGTACGACCAGCCGTCAATACAGTATGTTGATCTAAATAACCATAATGAGTTCCCGGCAGCCATTCTACCTTGCCAGTATCGTGAATTGCTTGGCCTGTAATGATACCCATTAATGTAGATTTACCAACACCGTTTGCCCCTACAAGTCCAATATGATCCCCTTCTACTAAGCGAAAGGATACATCCTTAAAAAGAGTGCGGTCACCGAATGAATGACCTAAATTTTCAACTGTTAATATTGCCATATATGTTCCTCCAACTATTTATCCTGTTTATATCTTAAAGTTCTGTTAATTGTTTATTTAACTCTGCTAGTTTTGCTTCCATATTCGCAAGGCGTTGCTCTGCTTTTGCCACCTGATCATTATGACCAGTGGATTCGAGTTTTTCAATATCGCCCTGTAAATTTATATAATCCATTTTTAGCTCTTTAATTTGGTATTCAATGTCGCTTTTTGTTGGCATGATGATTGCTCCTTTTACATATTTGTATTGCGAATGCGTATAAAAGCGATGGAGGCTTTTCACATCCCCCACCGCTTATTTGTTAAAATCAATCGGGTACGTATCATGTTTGAAATCACAAATGCTATACCAGAATCCAATGGATAAACATAAGTGAAAAATTCTAATATATTGTATCATATTCACCTTCAAAGTAGCACTAAGTTGAAGCGATATTATGTCGATCGTAAGCGAAATCTAATAGCATGGAATGCAGTGTTTCATTATTACCGTCAAGATTTAGCTGTCGTTGTTTTTTGACAGCTCTTTCACTTCGAGCCTCATGTAATAGGAACTCCATAACAGCATTTTGAATTTGTGATTGCTTCATTTTACGACCAAGACCAAGATGAATAAAGCCGTTTTGCTCTCGAGGAAATGCATGTAGAAGCTCAGCCTCTGTCTGTGCAAGCGTAATACAAGGAACGCCATACGAGGCGACTTTATAAGGTGTGTAATTGGCATTACAAATCATAACATCGGTCTTTGGTAGTAGTTTTAGGAGTGCATTTTTGTCGCGAAGAATAGCTGTGTTGCGACGACTGAGCACCATCATCTGCAAATCCTCAATTGCATGTTGATAGCTATCATCAATCATCACGGTAATTTGTAGTGGAATTTGTAGCTGCGTTAAGTGTCGAAGAGTGCGGTAGGTAAGGTTATGCTCGTCCCCATCCTCAAAAGCAACAACGATATGGGGTGGGTCTTCAGGTGTTTTACTTTCTGGAATATCTTTGAAGTTCTGATATACTTCAGGTACTGCGAAAACAAAGCTACCGCCTATATAATGTGATGGTAAGTAATCTTTCACTTCTTGATAGAGTGCTAGTAAAACACAGTCACAAGCTTGACCACCATCACCAAAATCGTCAAAGTGAAGTATAGTCTTGCAGAATGGACGTAAATTCTCTACTTGCCAGCTTTCAGAGTTACGACCATCCCTTACAATTAAATCAGGTTGTAGTTCCTTTATTTGTTTTGGTAGTTCATCAAAATGGTCGAATAAAATTGGCGAAAGGTTTTCATGCATTAAAATTTGAATCCCATCATTTGAAGGGGTTTTTACAAATATCAAAATTTTTTCATTTGTAAATAGCTTGGCTAACGTTGCAACCCGTTCAAAAGGATACAGCCCTTTATCAATACAGCTTTCAATAATGAAAACAATCGTCTTTTTCAGCTCTGTTGCTTGAGTTTCGTTTTGCAAATGTATCCCATCCTTTCATCTGTCTATTTAAATTATGGTGAATAATGGGCAAGTATGTGTAAAAATTAGGATTAGATTATTTGGAATATGAAACTCTTTCAATCTGATAACCTTTGATAAAGCCTTTACTGTTAAAAGTTTGTGATAAAAAACACTTCTTTTACCGATAAATAAAGTAGATAGCTTAACAGTATTGTTTTGTTAGGTATACGAATGTGAAGGGGGTACATCCAATGGGAATGCGTGCAGCAATTGTTGTAGGGGCTACAGGTTTAACTGGTACCTCACTTGTGGAACAATTATGTGAAAATGATGAATATGTTTCAGTTTTGGTTATTGCTCGAAGAAAGCCCATGTTTACGCATCCAAAGCTTGAAGTGAAAATCCGTGATTTTGATACTTTAGAAGAAAAGGATATAGAATTTGCGCATGAATTGTATTGTTGTTTAGGGACAACGATAAAAAAAGCGGGTTCTCGTGAAATGTTCGAAAAAGTTGATTTTGAATATCCACTTGCTATCGCCTCATTAGCAAAAAAACGTGGTATCCCACATATGCTTGTGATTACAGCGATGGGGGCAAATGAGAGTTCTCCATTTTACTATAATCGTGTAAAGGGGAAGCTAGAGCATGATCTTATAGAGCTAGGCTTACAGAGACTTTCAATAATACGCCCATCATTATTAGTGGGTGAGCGAGAGGAATTTCGCTTAGGTGAAAAGGCAGGAGAGAAAATGTTGAAGGTGGCCAAACCTCTATTAGTGGGGCCACTTAAACGTTCGAGGGCAATTGATGCCTCACAGGTTGCAAAAGCGATGATCGTTATTGCACTACATGGTAAGAAGCAGCCTGTTTCGATTTATCAATCTCAAGAGTTAGCGAAGTTAGATTTCCCAGAAATAAAGGAAGAGGATGTTTTGCGAGAGAATTTATTTAATTGGGAAAAGCACAAATTATCTTCTGAAATTGATGAAGGCGACAAAGTAAACCGAGAAGTCATCATAAATCGGGATAAATATAAAATTGAGGAAACCGTTGTAGATAAGGAAGTTAATTTTCATCATCGAGAGGATGAATAAAAAATGCTCCCTCAACAAAACGAGGGCACTGAAAAAGTCGATTTGCACCACTTTTTTGTGGCAAATCGACTTTTTCAAGTTTTTACTTCTAACAAAAGAGAGATTTCTAAATAAAAAAGCCCTTTTTAGTTTTTTAGTGCCCCTCAATAAAACGAGGGAATTGTGTTCCGCCTAAAGACTGAATTTACGTTTTTCACTATTGCTCTGCTTTTCGAGCATCTATTCATTTGTTACAATATTATTGTAGAAGATGACTGTGGAGGCAAAGTGAAAATGAAAATTTTACTCGTTGATGGCACAATGTTTGGTCGTAAAACAGGTGCTATTTTAGAGCAGGTGGAGCAGTATATTAAGGAATTAAATGCTAGTTTCGATTTAGAAATTATGCATTTTAGTCAATATAAGCATCAAATTGTTGACGGTTCACCGTTAAATGATGATATGAAGAACATGATTCAGAAATTCGAGGAAGCGGATGCGTATATTATTGCCACACCGATTTTCCAAGCATCGATTCCAGGTGTTTTGAAAAATGCTTTTGATTTCTTACATCCGAAAACAATGCGCTATAAGCCAGTGTCAATCGTAGCAAATGGTGGTACCTATCAACACCATTTAGTAGTAGAAAATCAATTAAAGCCGATTTTAGACTACTTCCGTGCACTTGTTACACCTAACTATGTGTACACACATACATCTCATTTTGATGCAGACAATCATATTATAGATGAAGATGTTCATAATCGCTTACGTGAGTTGGCTCGTGTGTTTGTTCAGTATTGTGAAATGAGCAAAACATTGCCGAAAGAAACGATTGACCAACATTAAGATTCAAGCTTTATCCCTTGTATGGTGGAAGAAAATCACTATGCAGGGGATTTTTCTTTTTAAGTATCCTTTTTCATTGTGATAAAATAGGATTTTAGCGATCGGAAAGGAGGGCTGCTCATGCAGGACATCGCTTTACTAGAAAAGCAACGCTGTACTCTTATTTTGACCAATAAGGCCAAGGAAGTGGTAGAGGAATGCTCAGCAAATGAGCATGCCTTTTTTGCGTTACAAAAATCTTTTACTGTCTACATAGAAAAGCGGAAAGCTAAAACGATTGGCGAAACGTTTTTATCCGTTTATTTTAATGCTGAACATAATGAAAAACTAAACGAAGTTCTAGCAAAAAAAACAGCCATTATGGATTGTGTGCTAAAGGTGGAGGGCCTGTTAGCTACAAATATTCGTTTTGTCCATATGCATGGTCCGATTAATACCAATCGACGCTTACCAGCAGCATTACAATTTATTACAAAGCCTAATAATGGTGCGGGTATTCCTCTTGAGCTTCATACAAAGATTAGAGAGCTGCCGATAGCTGAGGAACGTACAGAATATGTGAAAAAGCGTATTTCGAGCTGGGAAGGCTATTTAAAAATTCAAGAACGTGATGCGACTATTGATGATATTCATACAGAATTTAAGCAAAACTATTTTAATGAAGATTTTTCTAGGCTCACGATTGTTTGTCCATATATAAAATCTAAGGAATGGAAGAAGCTTGAAGGTTTAAGCGTTAGCATTCAAGGAGTTCGTGGTGAAGTTGGACAAGTACTAAAAACAAATGCAGGGAAACAGACAGTAGAAATTGACCTGAAGCCTTTTGTGCAGAATTTGGCTCGTAAAGATCAGCTGCATTTACGTTCTAAACAGGCAAGCTTTAGTAATTTTGCTACATTGAGTCAGATTAGGCGTTTACGCAATGGTTTTACAAAGCTTGAGAAGGGTGAGGCCGTTAATCCTCATTTAGAAACAGTCTTATTTGAAAGACGCCCAACTGTTCGAGCTTCAAAGCTACGTGAGGATATTGTTTTTCATAATCATTTGAATGAATATCAGCAGCGAGCCGTCCTAGGGGCATTATCTGTTGAAGATTTGTACGTAATTCAAGGTCCTCCTGGAACGGGAAAGACAACTGTTATTTCAGAGATTTGTCAGCAAAATGTCAAGGCTGGATTAAAAACACTTGTTGCTTCTCAATCTAATTTAGCGGTTGATAATGCATTAGGACGCCTTCTCTCCAATCAGGAAATTCGAATTTTACGCTATGGTAGAACAGAAAGCATTGAAGAAGAAGGTAAAAAATTTATTGAGGAAAATGTTGCTCTTCACTGGCGTGAGCAAACTCTCGCAGCGATTAAAGAGGAAATTTCAGCCTTTACTGAGCGTGAACAAGAGCTAAAAGCAGGCATAAACAAGGCTAACGAAGAGCAGATCAAACTTAAGGTATGGCTTGAGGACCTGACAAAAGAGATAGCGGCAAAAGAGCAGGCAGCTATAGATGAGCCCGTTTTACAGCAGGAGATTCAAGCTTTAAAAAAAGAATTAAAGGCTACAAAAGCTGAGCAGCAGGAGTGTGAGGCGCAAAAAGAGCACTATGAAAAACAACTGGCACAAATTGAGCCTACTGTAAAGTTGCTTGAGCAGGTTCTTATTGAAAATCCATCAGCTGAGCAGCTGCAAAATGTGATTCAGGAGACTACTAAAAAGATTGAGCAACTAGAAGCCGCTGCCCAATATAAGGAGCTACAGGAGCAAAAGCAACAGTTAGCTTTCCAGTTTAAGGATATCCAAGTGAAATATGAGGAAGAAAGCAATCGACTGCATTTAATGAAGGACGCACAAAAATATATTGGTACTTTACTTTCCTATGAGCGAATTCAGCGATTTTTACAGCATTATCAAATACAACCATCCTATGTACTAACACAGCAAATTGAAAAGGTTCAGCATTTAGAGGATGCTAAAGATGTAAATGCATGGGCAACGATTAATAGGCGTCTACAAAAGGCCATTGCTAAGCTTGAGTCATTGCTTGCAGATGATGCGAGAGAACGCGCCCTTGCTAAAAGTAGAGTACAGCCAGTTCAGTCGTTTTCATTACAAAATCTAACAGGTGTCTTTGCACAGCTCAATCAAGCCTTTCAAGATGGGCAATCACCATCAACTGAGCAGCTTGAAAGCTATTTACTGGGACTGTATATGCGTCGTGATTTTGTCTGGCAAAAAGGTGTTGCCCTCAAACAGCAACAGCAGCATAAAGATCAAGAATTTGATTTGCTGCGTAAAAATATTAGCTCTTTAATTCATCAAGAATGTGCCATTACGAGCTTTGACGTTCAAAGCTTACAGAGACAATTGCAGCCATTTATACAGCATACAGAACGACTACAGCAGCTAGCTGAAACATTCCAAATAGATGTTGAACCAGAGGAATCTGTAGAGCAGTTGAAAATGCTTGTATCACAATCAAAATCTGCCTTTCAGACCACGCAAAAGCAGCTAGAAGCAGTTGAGCAGGCAAATGTACAGCTCCTGCCAAAGAAAGCAGTACTTCAAACAGCGCAAACTAGCTTACAAGAAATTGAACAGCAGCTTTCACAAATAGACGAAAGCCTAAAGGAAATAAATATTGCTGGATTAAAGAAGGAAAAGCAACTCACAGCTTGCACTAAGCTCCTGCAATCAACACCAGAACGCACGTATGAGGAAGTAGAAGAAGCGATTAAATCATCTCAAACAGCTTTAGAGGAAATGAAACGTAAGGAACAGCAGCTACCTTTAAGGAAAAGATTACAGGAGCAATGGCGTGACAAGCTACAAAACGCTACTGAATATGATTTAGATGAGATTCGTAAATTATATGTACGTCATGCTAATGTTATTGGTACAACATGCGTTGCTTCGGCAAGTAAGGAGTTTATGGAAAACTATCCTACATTTGATGTAGTTATAATTGATGAAGTATCCAAAGCAACACCCCCAGAGCTCTTATTACCAATGCTAAAGGGGAAGAAGATTATCTTAGTGGGCGATCATCATCAGCTACCGCCATTACTTGGAGATGATACGTTAGAGGAAACCTTAAAGACGATGCTGGATGAAAATCCAAACTTTGAGGGTGCACAGGAATTAAAGAACTTGCTGCGTGAATCCTTATTTGAACGTTTATTTAATAATCTGCCTCATAGTCATAAGCAAATGCTTGCATTGCAGTACCGTATGCATGAAAAAATCATGCATAGTATTACACCGTTTTATGCGAAGGAAGAGAATGGCTTACAATGTGGTTTACCAGATTCCGATGCTGCACGCGACCATTGCTTAGAAGGTCAGTTTGTTAACCGAGATGACCATTTGTTGTGGATTGATATTCCTACTGAAAAACCTTATCTGGAGGAGCAGGTAAAGGGAGGAACGAGTCGTTACAATGAGGGTGAATTACAAACTATTCGACGTATTTTAATAGATTTAAATAATGCTGTTATCGCAGCAAAAGAGGCTGGTCGAATGCCACAAGATGCACAAAAAAGTGTTGGTGTCATTAGCTTCTATGGTGAGCAGGTTAAGAGAATAAATCGTCTTCTTCAGCAGGAATTACAGTTACCCCATCTCCAATTTAGAACAGGAACTGTCGATAAGTTCCAAGGGATGGAGATGGACGTCATATTAGTTAGTATGGTCCGTAATACCCCTAAAGGAGGAGATATTGGCTTTGCAAGAGATTATCGCCGTTTAAATGTCGCCTTATCTCGTGCGCGAGAACTATTACTACTTGTTGGAAGTGCTGAGATGTTTGCAAAACGTGCCAAGCATCAGGATACACAAGAAATGTATAGCAATCTCTTAAATACAGTAAAATCCTATAATGGCTTGCGTAATCATGAAGGACAGGTGATGTAGATTTGTCAAAATTACAGCAACGCTTAATGCGCGAACTTCAACAAAATCGAACGATTAAAATTGTTAAAACGGCTGAATGGTGTATTCCAATACGCACGGTAGAGGTGACATATGAACCTGTACGGCGTTCAACAATGGATGTTTTAATGACGATGCTGTTAATTAGCATACAGGAAGCGAATTTTAGTAGTGCACAGGAGCTAAGTGAGCTGTTACTGGTAGATCCTTTATTCATAGAGGATTTAGTGTTATTAATGTCTAGAGTAAGTCTAATTGAGAAACAGGAAGGCTTTTATCAATTAACCTCTAAAGGACAGCAGCAGCTAGAGCGTGGAATTTTTGAGGAAGAGCTAGAGCTGGAGATGGCTACCCTATATTATAGTCCATGTCATCTCGCATTTCTTACAGTTGACGTGGATCATATGGAGGAATATGAAGAGCTACCAGAGCTATATCGCTATGTGGATAAAGAGGCAGAGCAGCAGGAGCATTTTGAAGAAGCTACATTAATAGCTGCACTTCAGCAAGAGGATGACGAAGAAGCTGGCATCTCTCAAAAAATAATCTCAAAAATTGTTCAAGCAGACGCAAAGCAAATTAATGATATTCCATGCCTTGAATTTGTTCTTTATGATAAAGAGCAGGATGTTCTGTTTGCACGTGTTTGGAACACCTTATTACATCAATGGGATCAACACCTTGAACAACAGCTCACAGAAAAAGAACAACTGCGATGGCGTGAACAATATTTATAAGGCAAAAACGAACGTGATTAGCGTTCGTTTTTTTTTGCATTTAGAAGAAGCTGGGCGATAACTGAAAAAATAAGGTGATAAATTGAAAAAATGTTTCGATATATCGATGAGTCTGCATATATTACTACAAATAAAAGGAGGGGACATATGTTTACGATTAGTTTATGTATGATTGTTAGAAACGAAGAATGTATTATTGAAAGATGCCTAGATTCTGTTCAGCATGTAGTGGATGAAATCAATATTATTGATACGGGATCGACTGATTGTACAAAAGATATAGTCCAAAACTATACCTCACGTATTTACGATTTTATATGGTGTGATGATTTTGCAAAGGTACGAAACTTTTCCTTTCAGCAGGCAACGAAAGATTATATCCTGTGGCTTGATGCAGATGATGTGATAACAAGTGAACATCAACAAAGGCTACTTCAGCTTAAACATTCTTTGTATCCTAATGTTGATGCTGTTTCTATGGATTATGATATAACACTAGATGCAGATGGCTGTGTAGAGTCACGTGAAAAAAGATATCGTCTTGTAAAACGACTGTGTCATTTTCAGTGGCATGGTGCTGTCCACGAATATTTAGAAGTATCAGGCCAGCTTTATCATAGTGATATAGCGGTGACACATTTACCTTTAACAAGAGATGCTCATCGTAATATTCGTATTTATGAGCGTTTAAAGAAAGACGGGCATTCATTTTCAGCTAGGGATACATTCCATTATGCCAATGAATTAAAAAATCATCAGCGTTTTTTAGAAGCTATTAATCAATATCATGGCTTCCTAGATTTTGTAACAGGCTCTGCTGATGATAAAATTCAGGCTTGCTTAAATTTAGCGGATTGCTATCAGGAGCTGCATGATGTCAAACAAGCGAATCAAGTTATATTGCAATCATTATTGTATGATCGGCCAAGACCAGAAACATGCTGCCGAATGGGTCTATTTTTTATGGATCAATTTAAAAATAAAGAGGCGATTTACTGGTACTCACAAGCTTTACAGCAGTCTTCGGAACAGCTATTTAGTATTCATAAGCCTGCATTTTCTACATGGCTTCCACATTTACAGTTAAGCCTGCTCTACAATCGTTTGCGTCTCTACGAAAATGCCCATCAACATAATGAAGCAGCCCATCAATACAAACCGAATGACTCACGTATACTTGAGAATCGAAAATACTTGCTAAAGCAGTTAAAAAAATAATGAATTGAGATGAC
Source organism: Lysinibacillus sp. FW301-JW8 (assembly GCF_058788755.1). Lineage (NCBI taxonomy): Bacteria > Bacillati > Bacillota > Bacilli > Caryophanales > Bacillaceae > Lysinibacillus > Lysinibacillus sp. FW301-JW8. Next base: position 2,650 of record NZ_JBYTBB010000013.1, on the reverse strand, counting down.
TTTAAGGGAAAGGAACTTCAATAAAATGAACATAAATACCATGACCAATTAACACTGAAATAATAACAACAACGGTCATAAAAATCACATTTCGAGGTCTGAAATTTCGTGCCTCCATCTGATTCAACTCCTTTTTAATTTGAAGAGTATTCTGTCAATTCAACATATGTTTGGAGAGTTAGAGTATGCAATATTTTTTGATGCAGAGAAAAGGACAAATTCATATGAGTGAATGTGCACTTAAATCACAAAAAAACTGAATATGTAAAGCTCTTGTGCTATATTAAACACAATGATTGACGAAAGGATGTTTACAATTTGGCTAAAAGTTTAGTACTAGCAGAAAAACCTTCAGTAGCACGCGATATAGCGAATGTACTGAAGTGTCATAAAAAAGGGAACGGATTTTTAGAGGGAGATAAATATATAGTAACTTGGGCACTTGGTCATTTAGTAACACTAGCAGATCCAGAAAGCTACGATGTGAAATATAAAACATGGAATTTGGAAGATTTACCAATGCTGCCTGAACGTCTTCGCTTAACAGTAATTAAGCAATCAGGAAAGCAATATAATGCCGTAAAATCACAATTAAATCGTAGTGATGTAAAAGAAATTATTATTGCAACAGATGCTGGACGCGAAGGTGAATTAGTAGCGCGCTGGATTATTGCAAAAGCAAATGTGAAAAAGCCAATGAAACGACTATGGATTTCATCTGTCACAGATAAAGCCATTAAAGAGGGATTTGCGAATTTAAAGCCGGGTAACAACTATGATAATTTATATGCTGCTGCTGTTGCCCGTTCAGAAGCTGATTGGTACATTGGCTTAAATGCAACGCGTGCATTGACTACAAGATTTAATGCACAGTTGAACTGTGGTCGTGTGCAAACCCCAACTGTGGCAATTATTGCTACGCGTGAAGATGAAATTAAAAACTTCAAGCCACAAACCTATTATGGTATTGAAGCACAAACAGATTCCTTAAAACTTACATGGCAAGACGCAAATGGCAATTCACGTAGCTTTAATAAAGAAAAAATAGACGTTATTGTCAAAGCATTGGGCAGTCAGGATGCAAAGATTGTTTCACTTGACCGCAAGCCTAAAAAATCATTTGCCCCCGGTCTTTATGATTTAACAGAATTACAACGTGATGCCAATAAATTTTTTGGCTATTCGGCAAAAGAAACGTTAAATATTATGCAAAAGCTCTATGAATCTCATAAAGTACTAACATATCCTCGTACAGATTCGCGTTATTTATCATCTGATATTGTAGGCACATTACCTGAGCGTCTCAAAGCATGTGGTATTGGCGAATATCGTTCATTAACAAATAAAATCTTAACAAAGCCAATTAAAGCGAATAAATCGTTTGTAGATGATAGTAAAGTTTCTGATCATCATGCCATCATTCCAACTGAAGGCTATGTGAATATATCTGCATTTAATGATAAAGAGCGTAAAATTTATGATTTAGTGGTTAAGAGATTTTTAGCTGTCTTATTCCCAGCACATGAATATGAGCAGTTAACAGTGCAAGCTCAAATCGGTAATGAAAAATTTATAGCTAAAGGGAAAACAGTAATAAATGCTGGTTGGAAAGAGGTTTATCAAAATCGATTTGATGATGATGAATCCACTGATGATGTAAAGGAGCAACTGCTTCCGCGTTTAGAGCAAGGACAAGTAATAAAAACAAAGCTAATTGCCCAAACATCAGGTCAAACTAAGCCACCTGCACGCTTTACAGAGGCAACCTTACTATCGGCTATGGAAAATCCCACGAAGTATATGGATACCAATGATAAGAAGCTTGCAGATACGTTAAAATCGACAGGTGGACTAGGAACAGTTGCTACACGTGCAGATATAATTGACAAGCTTTTCAACTCTTTCTTAATTGAAAAACGTGGAGGTAAAGATATTTATATCACCTCTAAGGGACTTCAGCTCCTGGACCTAGTGCCAGAAGAATTGCGTTCTCCTACTACGACAGCCGAGTGGGAACAAAAGCTTGAGTTAATCGCAAAAGGAAAACTGAAAAAAGATGCGTTCATTCATGAAATGAAAGAACATACAAAAGAAATTGTAGCTGAAATAAAAGGCAGTGCTAAAAAATATAAGCACGATAATATTTCAACAAAATCCTGTCCTGATTGTGGTAAGCCAATGCTAGAGGTTAATGGTAAAAAAGGCAAGATGCTTGTATGCCAAGATCGAGAATGTGGCCACCGTAAAAATGTATCCCGTGTCACAAACGCACGATGCCCGCAATGTAAGAAAAAGCTAGAGCTTCGTGGTGAAGGAGAAGGGCAAATCTTTGTATGTAAATGTGGATATCGTGAAAAATTATCAGCATTTGAAGCCCGTCGTAAAAAAGAAGGCGGCGGAAAAGTTGATAAGCGCAGTGTGCAGAAATACTTGAAGCAGCAAGAGAAAGAGGCTGAGCCGATTAATAATGCATTTGCAGATTTGTTAAAAGGTTTAAAATTAGACGAATAACTCTAGAAAGCAGCAGTTTATGTTAAACAGCTGCCTTCATAGTGTTGAAAAACTAAATGATCAAGGGACTCTTTGTGAACACTCCTAAGTCAAATGAAGGTGATCTCCGTTCCAGGCTACTCGCTTTCCTGTGGGCGAG
>NZ_JBYTBB010000012.1:0-94692 GCF_058788755.1 Lysinibacillus sp. FW301-JW8 | reverse complement strand
CCTGGAACGGAAATCACCTTCATTTTGACTAAATATTCACAAAGAGTCCCTTGACTATTTAATTTTTCAACACTATGTAACCATCTACCAAAGAAATGGTAGATGGTTATTGTATTTCTAGGGGGCATAAAAGACAATTGTGATTGTGAAGTTTGATTATTAAATCAATCCTTTTGTTTTCTTGATATATTAATTTTGTGTAAGACTACCCTCAAAGGTTGTATACATAGACAGCTTTATGGTTAATATTATAGAAGGAAATGGCGCAATAATCCAAGTACTTTAAAGGTACCCGCTACGAGGGCTGGCTACTATTTATCTTTGCATAACCTTTTATATATAAAAGGTTATAAATATGCAATGAATTGTTATGTCCAATAATAGGGTATATGTATATCTTGATTTTAACTTTAAAATTGAATTTTTTGTTAATTTCTCTCTCTTTTTACCATCATTGGACGAAATGATGGTATACTATATCACGATAATAATTTATGGAGGCGGTATTATGTATTACAGTAATGGTAATTATGAGGCTTTCGCACGTCCTAAAAAACCAGTAGATGTTGATAAGAAATCAGCGTATCTTGTTGGATCGGGTCTAGCTTCACTGTCAGCCGCATGTTTTTTAATTCGTGATGGTCAAATGAAGGGAGAGAATATTCATATTCTCGAAGAACTAGATATCTCAGGTGGTAGCCTTGATGGTATTTTAAATCCGACAAGAGGCTTTATTATTCGCGGTGGTCGAGAAATGGAAGATCATTTTGAATGCCTATGGGATTTATTCCGCTCCATCCCATCATTAGAAATAGAAAACGCTTCTGTATTAGATGAATTTTATTGGTTAAATAAAGAGGACCCTAACTATTCAAAATGTAGATTAATTAAAAATAGGGGTCAAAGACTTGAGGATGATGGGAAGTTTACCTTATCTGATAAATCCTCAGAGGAAATGATTAAATTATTCTTTATTCCTGAAGAGAAATTAGATGATAAAAAAATTACAGATGTTTTCTCTGAAGAGTTCTTTGAATCGAACTTCTGGCTATATTGGTCTACAATGTTTGCTTTTGAAAAATGGCATTCTGCAATGGAAATGCGTCGTTATATTATGCGCTTCATTCATCATATAGGGGGGCTGCCTGATTTATCTGCTTTAAAATTTACAAAGTATAACCAGTATGAATCTTTAGTGCTTCCTATGATTAAATATTTGGAAAGCCATCATGTTGATTTTCAATATAATACGGTTGTAGAGAATGTTTTGGTCGATAAAGTTGGAGACAAAAAGGTAGCTCATACTTTAGTGTTAAAACAAAATGGTGTGAAAAAGAATATAGAGCTAACAAAAAATGAATTAGTGTTTGTTACAAATGGTAGTATCACGGAGAGTACAACTTATGGTGACAATAATACACCAGCTCCTATAAGCAAAGATTTAGGCGGAAGCTGGTCACTTTGGAAAAACATAGCTTCTCAAGATTCTGAATTTGGTAGACCAGAAAAATTCTGCGATAATCTTCCTGAAGAAAGTTGGTTTGTTTCAGCAACACTAACTACATTGGATGCTAAAGTTGCTCCATATATTGAAAAGATCAGTAAAAGAGATCCATATGCAGGCAAGGTAGTTACAGGTGGTATTGTAACTGCTACAGATTCTAATTGGATGCTAAGCTATACATTGAACAGACAACCTCATTTTAAAGACCAACCAAAGGATCAATTAGTCGTTTGGATTTATGGTCTACTATCTAATAAACCAGGTGATTTTATTAAAAAGAGTATCACTGAATGTACTGGCATTGAGATAGCACAAGAGTGGCTGTACCATATGGGTGTACCTGTAGATGAAATACCAGATTTAGCTCAAAATTCATGTAATACAATTCCATGTTACATGCCTTATATAACATCTTACTTCATGCCAAGAGCAATTGGTGACCGTCCTTTAGTTGTGCCTAATGGATCTGTTAACTTAGCCTTCATGGGGAATTTTAGTGAAACAGCAAGAGACACTGTATTCACAACTGAGTATTCAGTAAGAACAGCGATGGAGGCTGTTTATCAATTGTTAGATATTGATCGAGGCGTACCGGAAGTGTTTGCATCTACTTATGATATTCGGACTTTGTTATCTTCAACTGCCCGTTTACTGGATGGTAAAAAATTAACAGATGTAGATGCTCCATTTATCTTGAAACAAATAGGTAAATTTGGTATTCATAAAACGAAAGACACGATCATCTATGATTTACTGAAAGAAAGTAAATTGATATAAATTATGTTGCTTAGTAAGCTGATTCATTATTTTGAATCAGCTTTTTACTCAATTATAGAAGTTAATATTTATCCTCTATTTTTTAGAACGCCGATCTATTCATTTGTTGATGATAAATTTATCACTTTGTCATCTTTTTTATAAATGACATTATGGCTACTTCTCCTCTATATAAATTCTATCAATACACAGGTATTCTTCAAAAGTTTGATAAAACCTAAACTCTTCGATAAGATAATTATAAAACAAACCTGTTATTTTATAACAAATTATACAACGGAGAACATCTTTAGATAATGACAAGGGGGTCGTGTAAGTTTGGATATATCAATTTATAAATTACGAGAAAACGATGCACAAGAACTATTTAATTTTGAAAAAAATAACCGATTATTTTTTGAGCAAATGGTGCCAAGTCGTGGGGAAGATTATTATAAATTTGAAACTTTTCAAGAGAGACATAAAGAGCTTTTAGTAGAGCAACAGGAACAAAAATCAATATTTTATTTAATTAGAGACAATATGGGCAATATTGTAGGAAGAATAAATTTAGTGGATATTGATGCAACTAATAATTCTGCGGAAATCGGCTATAGAGTTGGGGAAGAATATGGGGGAAATGGAATAGGAGCTAGAGCTTTAAAGCTATTATTAGAAACAGAGGGCACTATCAAGGAGTTAAAGGCAAAAACAACAACTCATAATATTGCTTCCCAACGAGTACTTGAAAGAAATGGATTTAAACAGGTAAGCATCAGTGACGAGAAATTCGAAATGAATGGTCAGGAGTTACGATTTGTCTACTATATATTAGAACGTTAGGAATTAAAGGAAGGTGACATTTAAAACAGTGAAATTTTTGAAAAAACCCTATAGTTATATTTTATTAGCTATCTTTACATTGTTTAGTTTCATTGTAAATTTTAAAACAACATGGGCAGCTATCCTTTTAGGAATCAGCTTTGTAGGCTTCTTATTTTTAATGTATTTAGATAGAGGTGACTTTAAAAAATCAAAATAATTCTGGTTAGCTTAGGAGAGGGATGAGTAACAAGCTAGTGTTTAAAAGAATTGTACAAATGTTAATCATAATAATGGCATTGTTTCTATTAACTATTACTACCAGTTATATTAATCACCAAATACAATTATCCAAAGAAGAAAATCGATTTACACCCATTGGGAAGCTGGTAGACGTTAATGACCATAAAATGCATGTATACATAGAAGGAAAAGGTGAAGAAACGCTAGTTTTTATGTCTGGTGGTGGCACGAGTGCACCTGTTTTAGATTTTAAATCATTGTACTCCTTGTTAAGTGATAAATATAGAATTGCTGTCGTTGAAAAGGCAGGCTACGGATTTAGTGATACTACAGACGCTAATCGAGATATTGAGACGATTTTACAGGAAACAAGGGAAGCTCTATTAAAATCAGGAGTTGAGGGCCCCTATATTTTATTTCCTCATTCTATGTCTGGGATTGAAGCTCTGTATTGGGCACAAATTTATCCAGACGAGGTAAAAGCAATTGTTGGATTGGATATGGCTGTTCCTGCTGCATATGAGGATTATAATATAAATATGCCAATGATCTATTTAAGCGCATTTGCTGCAAAGATAGGTATTACGAGATGGATTCCGGGTCTTTCCGAGAGTGATGCGATGAAGTATGGAAATCTGACAGAGCAAGAGAAGGAACTGTATAAAGTGATTTTTTATCGTAGAACGGTAACTAAAAATATGATTAATGAAGTAAAAAACATAAAGGCTAATGCAAAAAAAGTTGAGACCTTAGAAATACCAAATGTCCCTATACTTTTATTTTCATCGAATGGGCAAGGAACCGGTTGGGATAAGGATACATGGCTTGACTTTCAAAAGGATTTTATTAGTAAGTATAAAGATGGTGAATTCATAAAATTAGATTGCGCCCACTATATTCATGATATTGAATTTAAGCGAATTGCTGATGAGTCAAAAAAATTTATAGAAAGTTCTATTTTTTAAGCAGGATCTTTAAAATGTAAAAATCTCCAGGCTATTTGTGCGTTGATTTAAATTGCCATCGAGGAAGAAAAGGATTATAAATATAATTTACAAATTAATCTAAAATAACATTAGGCATACAGTCATTTAATTTGACTGTATGCCTTTATACTTCAAAAAGAGAGACAATGTTACGGTTACATAGTGATTTACTATGTAATGAAAATTTTATATTGAACATTAAAAAATTAAAACTTGCAAAATAAATTCATAGTGTGTATATTGTATATAAAGTATATACACATTATTCGAATGATGAGCATTTGTCTTAAAGAGCTCAAGGAGATGCTTACATTATTGCATACGGAGGGTTAAAGATGGAAAATGTCATTGAATTACAGCATGTTCATAAATCTTATAAGGGATTTCAAATAAAGGATTTCTCTATTAACGTAAAAAAAGGCTTTGTAACTGGATTTATCGGGGGAAATGGTGCAGGAAAATCTACAACAATCAAGCTGATTATGAACTTACTAAAGCAAGATAGTGGCACTGTTTCAGTGTTTGGCATGAATTACAAGAAGCATGAAAAAGAAATAAAGGAACGTATTGGCTTTGTCTATGATGAAAATGTCTTTTATGAAAATGTAACATTAAAGGATATGAAAAGGATTATTAAACCAGCCTATAAAAACTGGGATGATAACGCCTTTCAACGTTATGTCAATCAGTTCGAACTACCATTGAATAAAAATATGAAGACCTTTTCGAAGGGTATGAAGATGAAAGCTTCATTAGCCATAGCCCTAGCTCATCATGCAGAATTAATTATTATGGATGAGCCAACTGCTGGGCTCGATCCGATATTTCGTAGAGAGCTACTAAATATACTACATGAATTAATGCAAGATGAAGATAAAACGATTTTCTTCTCGACCCATATAACAACAGATCTGGATAGAATTGCAGATTATATTACCTTTGTTCATAATGGTGAGCATATATTCACGAAGGAATTTTACAAGATTGAAGAGGAATATGCCATTGTCAAAGGGACATTGAATTTATTGGATCAGGAAACGGAACGAGAGTTTGTTGCCATCCGAAAATCGAACACAGGCTTTGAGGCATTAACTGCGGATAAAAATCGTGTGGCGAACATATTTGGGGATTCTGTCATTATGGAAAAACCGACGCTTGAAGATATTATGTACTATACGAAAAAAGGATGGTAATGGGATGGTTAATCTAATACTTAAGGATGTTTTAATTCAAAAGAAATTAATTTTAATATACATTGCTACAATTATACTTTATTTATTTATAGATGTGTCCCTAGTAAAGATAGGATTCTTATATAGTATGGCTTTTATCACTCAGACCTTTGCTTATGATGAAAAAGATAACGCTAATATTTTGCTTAATTCGCTGCCATATACGAGAAAGGAAATCGTTAGTTCGAAATATATAGGTTCATTGATATATACATCACTAATTATATTCATTACTTCTATAGGTGATTTCTTCTTAAATGGGAAAGAGGTATTGTTTTTATGGAAAGATATATTGCTAATTATCGGTCTTGTTATGGTCACTTTGTCATTTATACTGCCAATTTTTTATAAATTTAAAACGCAATCTTTAATGATTGCTGTAGGTGCTTTATTTGGAATATATATTTTAATCATTAAATTTTTATCCCCTAGTCTTAATGGTACATTAAGAGAATTGATACAAAAGTTCATGACTTTACAAGAAACGCAAATGTATTTCGTAGCTATCCTTACAATCATTATTTTATATGTTGGATCGTGGCTACTATCTATTCGTATATATGCGAGAAAAGTTTTTTAAAAGAAACAGCTTGAGTCCAGCGATGTAGGCTCAAGCTGTTTACGTGCTTAAACAAGGTCCACTATCAATAAACGGATAATTTCCGTGAGGCAGAAAATTATACTCTAAACAATATACAATGTAATCTTTATGTGAAAGACATTATAAATTCCATTGTACAGCGGACGAAATAATTAGCGTGTTGAAATAAAAATTCTAATGGTTCATGCTAACGAAATAACTGATGTCTTCATGTGCCAATCACATAAAAATAAAGAAGAGGTATTTGTATGCAAATTATTATTTCAAACAGTTCAAAAGAGCCGATTTATGAGCAGATTTATGCTCAAATCAAAAAGCTTATTTTAACAGGTGAACTACAAGAAGGGCAGTCATTGCCCTCTATGCGCCAGCTTGCAAAGGATTTAGAAATTAGCGTTATTACAACAAAACGCGCTTATGAAGAGCTAGAGAAAAACGGGTTTATTTATTCTATTGTGGGAAAAGGTTCGTTCATCTCTGAACAAAATAAGGAAATGATGAGAGAAAGAAAAATAAAGGTAGTCGAAGAAAATCTGTTGATTGCCATTCAAAATGCTAAAGAAATGAACATTGACTTAGCAGAGCTCAAAGAAATGCTCACACTATTGTATACAGAGAATGAGTGATGGAGACAATTGTTAAATTCGTGTGGTGAATATATTTGGAGATGCGGTTATTGTGAAAAAGCGTACCCACATATGTAATATACGAAAAAAGGATGGTAAATAGATGATTAACCTTATACTTAAGGATGTTTTAATACAAAAGAAAATAATTTTATTTTACATTGCTACTATAATAATCTACTTATTGGCAGGTGTACCCTCCCTAATACCTTTGGGATTTCTTTATAGTGTAATATTTATATTAAATGCTTTCGCTTACGATGAAAAAGACAACGCTAATATTCTACTCAATTCTCTACCATATACGAGAAAGGAAATTGTCAGTTCAAAATATATAGGTTCACTGATATTTACAACAATATTTATTTTCATGATTTATGCGGGGGATTTCCTCATAAATGGAAAAGGGGGTCTTTTTATATGGAAAGAAATATTGTTTATTATTGGTCTAGTAATGGTCGCTATATCATTCATGTTTCCAATCTCCTATAAATTTAAAACGCATTATTTATTGATTGCTTTAGGTGTTTTATTGGGTATCTATATGTTAACAATTAGTTTACTAGTTCCTATAAATGATATATTAAGAGAACTAGCACGAAAGTTCTTGACTTTACAAGAAACGCAAATGTATTTCATAGCAATTCTTACAACTGTTATATTATATATTGGATCTTGGCTACTATCTATTCGTATATATGAGAAGAAAGCTTTTTAAAATAAACGGCTTGAGCCCAGTAATCTAGGCTCAAGCCGTTTATGTACGCTTAAATACAAGTTTCCATAGAACAAAATTCGTGATGACAAGCACGATTAAATAAATTACAGCACCATAAGAAATATGAGCTGTTAGGAAGTAATGCAGTCCCGCTAGAGCACCTAAAGGGGGAAGCAATATAAGAGATTTCCAGCTCTGGGCATCGCCAATATCATTAAAGGGCTTTGTGAAAGGAATATTACCTCCGATAGTAATATAGCAAATGACAGTGTACAAGCAGCTTGTCACTAAAACAATCAGTAAATCTGGGATGATTCTCGGACCATAGATGAAGCAGAAAATGATGCTTAGCACAATATATAATGGAATATACAACTTAATCAAAAATGCTTTTAAGCTACCTTTTTTTAGGTCTGTATAATCTTTGAGTGGAAAGACCTTATAAATCCAAGCCGCTTTATATTTCGCTGAATAGCTAAGCATAAGCACAGCTGATGGAATAATTAGCATGCTGAAATAGATATTTAAATAGCTCATGCTAACAGAATAATCAACTTCTTCTGATCTGGAAAAAGTAAACATAAAAATAAATGGAATGACAAAGGAAAAGCCTAAGGACGGATATACTTTCAGCTTAAACTCTCGCTCTTGTTTCATCATAAGGGAGGCAAAACGGTAGAAAGCTCTTTCTTCATTAGTTCCGCAAATGATTTTTAACAAAAACGCCTTTAGTCGATTGTTCTTTTCTTTTTTTGATTTGCTTGTATTTAATAGTTTTTGCAGATTGCGTTCAAAAGTTGGAACTAGTTTAATATAAAGCCATATTGAAATAATAGGTATGATGATTGCAAGCAAACAAAAAACTATGGTCATTAAGGAATGGTTACCATTTAGTAGCAACTCATAAGGAGCGGCGAACCACATTGGTATAAGGAAAATACTCCACCAATGAAATATTACCGCCATATCTAAATTGACAAATTCAAAGGATCTAATCAGAACTTGATAGCCAATCATCAGCATTAAGGATAGTCCAATTTGAACATAATTGATCATATCCTTCAGCTTTTCTCCATCAAAGAATCGTAGAATCATCATATAGAGAATGGCGGTAAGAGCGACAATAAATAGGTTGATTAAAAGAATCTCAAACACTGTTAAAATAAAGAATGCAATGCCTTGTTTGATGAGGCTAACGACAAGTGGAATAGCTGTTAATGCAACTGTTAAATAAGTTAAATAGATGAAAATATGCATAAACTTCGCGGCATTAATCGTTTTCGTAGAGATCGGCTTAGTCGAAAGGATACTTTTGTCGCGTACATCCAGTAGGACTGATGAAAAATCAGAAATCAAGGATGTCATAATTAAAAAAATAATCATGGCATATGAAATACTCATCTGGAAAAGAAAGTTTTGACCAAAGCTCATAAGTGGAATGAGCATAAGCCCAAACAAAACATAAATCCATAAAGACTTAATATAGCCGTATTTTTGATCATCCTTCTTCTTGTTCTGGTTAAATATTGTCGGTACTTTACGCTCATCCATTGTTAATTTTATATGGAGGATTTTCCTCATCATGTCATAATCAATGCCCAATTTAATAAAAATAATGCGGAATTTATCAAGCAGCTGTAGGGTTTTAAAATCTGTCATCATCGTACCCCTTGTACAATGGAGACAAATTTCTCACCAATTTCCTGGTGTTCATGGAAGCCTGTCAATTGATTGAAAATTCTTTCCAGTGTTCCCTCTGTATTTTCTGCTTGTAGCTCCGCAAACGTACCATCAGCAGCAATTTTCCCATCGTACAACAGGATAATTCGGCTACTGATTTTCTCTACGACATCCATAATATGAGATGAATAGAATATCGTTTTTCCTTGAGCAGCAAGTTGCGTTAAAATCTCCTTAAAAATCATGACACTATTTGCATCTAAGCCATTGATGGGTTCATCTAAAAATAGTATGTCTGGATTATGTAATAGACTTGCGATAATTAATAGCTTTTGTCGCATTCCCTTAGAATATGAGGAAATTCTAGCATGGTAGGCTTCTCCAACACCAAACAATTCCATTAGGGATTTTGATTTGTCAGCAGCTACTTCTAAATCAAGCCCGTATAATTGCCCGATAAAGGTTAAATACTCGTAGCCTGTTAAATTATCATAAACATCTGCGATTTCTGGTACATAACCAATTCTTCGTTTATAGTCTAATTGATTTTCTCTAATGCTCTCCCCAAAGAGCTTGATATCTCCACCATAGTCACCTTCTAGTCCTAAAATAATTTTCACAGTTGTGCTTTTACCAGCACCATTTGGACCAATATAGCCTATGATTTCTCCTCTAGATGCATGAAGGTCAATTCCCTTTAATATATCCTTGTTTCCATAACTTTTCGTTAAATTCGTAATCGTTAAAATCTCTTCCATTTTGTAGCCCCTTTCAATTCTAGAAAAATTAACCATAAACATACTATACCATATAAAAAGTGGGAATTTTCCTTTTGATAAAATGAAACCAGTTCATTTCCAGACTTGTCTAACTTTATAAGAGGGGAGGTTAAGCTTTGACTAATGGTGATAAAGAGCGATTGCTATATGAGGCGATGGAGCAGCATGGTGATTATTTAAAGCGGTTGGTTTATACATATGTAAAAGAATTACAGAAAACAGAAGATATTGTACAGGATGTCTTTATAAAATTTTATAAAAGCCTGGATAGCTTTGAAGGACGTTCCTCCATTAAAACGTATTTATACCGAATAGCTGTAAACGAGTGTCAAAATTATTTAAAAAGCTGGCACTATAGAAAATTAGAAGTGACAGAAAAAGTAAGAACGTGGTTAAGGCGTGAATCCCTTGAAGTGGACTATTTGCAGAAAGAGCAAAATCAATCAATAGGCGAACTAGTCAGCTCTTTACCAATTAAATACCGAGAAGTATTATGGCTACATTATTATGTTGAACTTTCAATCACTGAAATGGCCGATGTTTTAAAATGCTCTCCTAATACAATAAAAACACGGCTAGTACGGGGGAGAAAATTAGCAAAAATAACAATAGAGGAGGGGGACATTGAATATGAATATTAAACAAGAACTGGAGCGATCTCTTCCTGCTTCTATAAAGTTATCAGAAAAGGAAAAAGCAAATATTCATACAAAAATACAGAAATCCCATCAACCTAAATATCATGTTAAGCCCTTAATTGTTTCAATAGTAGCTGTTATTCTAATAGGAATTAGCCTACTGCCTACGATTCAATCGGTAGAGAAAGCTAGCCTTCCATCCAATGATACCTCAATGACTATTACGAATGAGGTGCAACAGCAGAATATTGAACCACCAGCACAGTCTGTGGAAGAAACTCCAAAAGAACCACTTTCTCTTACGGATGAAGAAAAAAAACAATATTATGAGCAATATTTAGAAATTATAGATATAGCGATGCAGAAAAAAACAGGTTTATCCTTTGGTGTTGCACCAATAGAAGAATTTAAAGATGAATATTGGATTACGCCACAACAATTTGAAAATGACGTTCAATCATGGTTAGAGGAGCACTTGGCTACAGAACGTGAGAAAATTGATAATATGTTAATAACTCCGGAACCTGTAATTACAAATGCAGATGGCAGTACAACTAAAACAACTTATATTTACTTCCCAGATATTTTGAAAACAATAAAAGTTACAGGACATTTTGAGACACAATATAATGAAATTTATGATCGACAATTGTTTACAAAAGCTGACAATATCTCTACAAAACTAGCCTATCCTAGGGGCACGTGGGAGCAAACATCCTATAGGGTTTCATTAATAGATGGTGGTAGAACCTATAGTATTCGTATTGAAGGTAATTTTGATTATAATGGCTTACATTTTGAAAAAGCATTTACCATTGAATTTAATTGTGATGTAAATGGTAAGATATATTAGTGTTTTTGAATAGAAAATTATGACATATAATAAAGATTAGAATAATTCAATATGCGAAGATCAATATTCGGCTTTAGGTTATTTAAGAAGAATGAGGGTGGTGAGCACATGGAGAAAATAAAAGTACAACTGTCCACGTATAACCCTAATTGGGAACAACAATATGCTTATGAAAAAAACAGAATTCAAGAAGCTTTAGGAGAAAGGGTTCTTGGTATTGAACATATTGGAAGTACATCAATTAAGGGACTAGACGCAAAACCTATCATTGACATACTTGTAGGTGTACAAAAATTAGATGAGATGCCAGACTACGTGGATGCTTTAATTTTAATTGACTATGAATATGTTCCGAAACCCGAATTTGCTGATAGAAAATTTTTTAGAAAAGGGTTATGGGGACAGGGAAAATGCCATTTACATATTTGTGAATTTAACAGTGGGGAATGGATTGAAAAAATACTGTTTCGAGATTATCTTCGAACACACCCTCAAGCAGCAAATGAATATGCTTTGTTAAAAAAACAACTGGCGACTAAATATCCAAACTATCGTTCAATCTATACCAAGGAAAAGGAACCGTTCATTAGAATGATAATCGATAGAGCTAAGATAGAACGAATGGTAAAGAATGATTGTCCCTATTAATTACCGATAAGAAGAAGGTTCATTAGCCCCGTACATGTTAAACACTTAACTAACGTGTATGGGGTAGTTTAATTTTGAAGATTAATAAACTTAGAATTATTATTATTTTTATCAACCACTGCTAAAGAAAATTCCATATGCAGTGGACCTTTTGAGTGAAAGTCAGTTATGCAAAAATAAAGCAAGGGGGTCAGGAAGTGTTTAATGATTTTAAGCTTGTGGATGATCGTCCGGTTTATATTCAATTAAAGAATTATTTAAAAGAAATGATTGTCAAGGGACATCTGCTGGAGCATCAGAAGCTTCCATCTACCCGTGAACTTAGTAAATTATTATCAGTCAGTAGAAATACCGTATTGAATGCATATGCAGATTTAGAGCAAGATGGCATCATCTATGCATTGAAAGGAAAAGGGAATTTTGTAGGAAAGGTCGTAACAGTGAAAACACCCTCTGTTGAGCTCGATTGGAGGGAGAGGCTTAATAAGGTTACTTTGTTAGCTGATGAATTAGATTTGATGAAACAAGAGGATATTCACTGGGAAAAAGGCATGATTTCCTTCAACAGTGTCGCCCCAGAAGAAAAGCTTTTTGATGTTGAAAACTTTAAAAGAGCCTTTTTAACTAGGATGTCACTTGAAGGAGATATCGTATTGAATTACGGATACGCCAAGGGCTATAAACCGCTAATCGAGTACCTTCTTCATTATATGGAGAAGAAGGGTGTTGATATTTCTAATAAGGATATTTTAATTACGAATGGCTTTACCGAGGGATTGGACATTTTATTATCATCCTTTGCTAAAAAATCTGGGCGTGTGATTTGTGAAAATCCTACTCATCACGCCGCATTAAAGCTTTTTCGCTTGCATGGCTTTGACATCCACGGAATTGACATGGAGGATGACGGTATCGATATAGATCAGGTTGAAAAAAGCCTGGCAGCAAAGGATTTCGATTTTGCCTATATGATTCCGTCCTATCATAATCCAACAGGAATTGTGACCTCCTCTGAAAAAAGATCTGAAATTATTAGCCTTTTTTCTAACTATCAAATTCCGATTGTAGAAGATGGCTTTAATGAGGAATTACGTTATTCAGGCTCTCATCTGGCACCGTTAATAACCTTTATCGGTGCAGGTAATAATGTTATTTATATCAGCAGCTTTTCAAAAATCCTTTTTCCAGGCTTACGGGTTGGCTGGATATTGGCAGATAGGGAGCTTATTCATTGCTTGGAAAGTGTTAAAAGGGCACGGACTATTCATACATCAACACTAGATCAAGCTGTACTTTATCAATATTTACAGGATGGCTATTTCGAAAAATACTTAAAAAAGGCTAAGTCAGTCTATAAGAAAAAATATGAACTAGCCCGTCAAGCTTGCAATCAATACATTCCCTTTAAAAGAATGACTGGTGATGGCGGTCTTCATCTCTTTATTGAGTTAGAGCAAGGAATAAATGCTCGTACACTATTGGAAAAGTGCTATCAAAGAGGAGTTGTTTTTTATCCTGGGGATGTTTTTTATAGCAATGGCGAAGGTAGTAATACTTTTCGATTAGGGTTTTCGCGGTTAAAGGAAGAGGATATTGTCCATGGAATTAAGATTATTGGTGACACCTTGAAAAATGAAATGGGGAGTTGAAAATATGAGAGTTGGCGTTATTATGGGAGGGATTTCCTCAGAAAAGCAGGTCTCTATTATGACAGGGGAAGAAATGATTGCCCATTTAGATAAAAGTAAATATGAAGTTGTAGCAATTGAACTACATGACAAAACAGAACTTATAGATAAAGTAAGAAACATCGATATTGCCCTGCTAGCGCTTCATGGCAAGTTTGGAGAGGATGGCACGATACAAGGTGTGCTTGAGACCTTAGATGTACCGTATACTGGCAGTGGTATACTATCAAGCAGTATTTGTATGGATAAAAATATTTCCAAAAAAATTCTTCGTTATGAGGGCATAGAAACACCAGATTGGCTCCATCTTTCAACTAGGGAAGAGCTGCTGCTAGATAAGGTGGATAAAATGGGGTATCCGTTAGTAGTAAAACCAAATTCGGGTGGCTCCAGCGTAGGGGTGAAAATCGTAAATGATAAAGAAGCCTTAGTTTCCGCAGTTGATGAAGTATTCAAATGGGATGCTGAAATTATTATCGAAAGGTATATTCAGGGGGAGGAAATAACCTGCTCTATAATGGATGGTGAGCTATTACCAATATTGTCAATTCGACATACTGCAGAGTTCTTTGACTATGAGGCGAAATATAATGATGCCTCTACAATTGAAGAGGTTATAGAATTTCCTACCGCCATACATGAGCGTGTTGCGGAGGCTGCACTAGCCAGTTATAACGCTTTAAAATGCAGTGTTTATGCCAGAATTGATATGTTAATCAAGGATGGTATCCCGTATGTTATGGAAGTAAATACATTACCAGGTATGACAAAAAACAGCCTACTCCCAAAAAGCGCACTTGGGGCGGGAATCGGCTATGCAAACCTATTAGATCAAATTATAGAAACATCTTTAAAGGTAAGACGATAAAATGGGTTGTTTGGCATAAAAACACCTTTTGTTGAATGTTAGTTTCAACAAAAGGTGTTTAGTCGTTCTAATTAAGATTTAGATAATTCTATAAATCCATGTCCAAAGACATCTCTGACATCATGAATGGCAATAAAGGCATCCTTATCGATTTCCTTAACAATTTTCTTGAGTTTTACGACCTCTTGTTTACTAATTACAATATAAAGAATTTCTTTTTGTTCCTTCGTATAATAGCCATGACCGGATAGCACTGTGACGCCTCGATTCATAAAGCCATTTACATGACTTGCAATGTCTTCTGGCTTTTTTGAAATAATGGTAACGGCTTTCTTAGGATTGACACCTTCAATAACAAATTCCATTACCTTTGTTCCGACATAAAGCATAATAATAGTCAGCATTAATGCCTCTGCACCAATAATAAAGTACGATGAAAAAGCGACAATTAAATCAAAGAATAAAAGACCATAGCTAATACTCCAACCAAGGTATTTGTTTGTAATTCTAGCTAAGATTGTAGAACCCGCTGTTGTTCCGCCAACTCTAATAATTAAGCCGATGCCGATCCCAGCAAATACCCCACCAAAAATAGTATTCACAATAATTTCATCTGAAGCAATGGACCATGATTCTGTCAAATGTAAGAAAAGTGAATGGAGAGTAACTGCAATAATCGTATAAATCGTTGTTTGCCTACTTAAAAACTTATAGCCAACCACTAATAAAGCCGCATTTAGCACAAAGCTTACAATACTTGGCGACCATCCAAACAGATAATACGCAATAATCGTTAAACCTGTAACACCACCTTCACCTAAATCATTTGGAATAACAAATAGATTAACTGCCAGTGCAAAAAGCAGTGACCCAACCGCAATTATGAATATATCCATAAAGTATTTTTTCATTACACACACCACCAAAATATTTTGATTTATTCTATATCAAGTTTATATCGTTTTTGGGATGTTTATCAATGATATTTAATAATCGTAAGACTAATTTTTTATTGAAATCTATATTGTGGAGCATACTAAAGAAGGAAATGGTAAAAATTTGGCGAAGTGAAGACATACTAAAGGAAAAAGGATGATGAAGAATGCTAAATACGCTTGTGACGACTAAATTAATCATTAATAAGCCTGCCAGCGAGGTATTTGAAGCTATTGTATCTCCAGATGAAATCGGAAATTTTTGGTTCTCCAGCAGCTCAGAAAGATGGGAAAAGGGTAAAAGAATTACATTAAGGTATGATGAATACAATGCAAAGGGCATTATGACTGTGCTTGAAATTGAAAACAATCAGAAAATAGTATTTTCATGGGGTGAGGAGCATGGCGAGGAGACAGTCGTTACCATTACACTCACAGAGCATGAGTCAGGAACCGTTATGGAAGTCAGTGAATCAGGATTAAACGTAGAAGATCCAGATGTTGTGGCTAAAATGATGCAGCAAAAAGAGGGCTGGGTGTATACATTAACTTGCTTAAAGGCTTATGTCGAAAACGGAATCAATAATTTAAGAGCTTCCTTGATTCATTAAGGTAGTATTGTTTAGTAAAGGCTGGTTAAAAATGGACCAGCCTTCCTTTATATATGTTTAGAATATAGTAAAACTACCATAATTATGATAATTGCGGATATAATATGATTAATCACCACAAGGTAATAGAAGTAGAGTTTCGGAGGTGGTAATATTGAAAACAATCTTTTGGATTATTGGAGGTCTATTTGTTTGTATTGTATTAGTAATAGGCATAGTGTTTTGGAAATTTCAGAAAGACCTCAATGAGGATAATCCCGAATACGTCCTGCAATTCATAAAGAAAAATAAAGATAATGAACATGTATCCTTAGCAATTCATTATAATCAACAAAAATGGGTAGAGATCAATTCAAAGAAGCCCCTTCCGTTAGCGAGTACAGTTAAAATTATTGTAGCGATTGAATATGCACAACAGGCAGCAGAGGGGCGTATAAATTCTCAGCAACTAGTAAGTTTAGAGGATTTACAAACTTTTTATATCCCCAAAACAGATGGTGGGGCACATGTAGCCTGGCTAAAGCAGTTAAAGCAAGATAACAAAATAGAGAATGATGGTGTACCCTTGAGCGAAGTAGCAAATGGGATGATTGCCTATAGTTCAAATGCAAATACAGAATTTTTAATGGAGCTATTAGGGCTAGAAAATATTAATAAGGTATTAGAGCAGTTAAATTTAGTGGATCATGAACCTTTGTATCCAATAGTAAGTTCATTGTGCATACCTACTCAAGTAATGAATGAAAAGAGTCTAACCAAAAAAGAAACCTTAACAGCTATGAAGGTTATGGATATGACAGAATATAGAAAGAGGGCATTGTCTATTCACGAAACTTGGTTAAAGAAGCCCCTTAGCAAAGAAGAGAAAAAACAAATTCTTCAAAGCCTAGATATGGATTTTCAAAAGGTCTGGTCTGATCGTTTAATAAGTGCAACAACAGCAGATTATATATCGATTTTAGAGAAACTGAATCATAAAAATTACTTTACTGAAGATGTGCATAAGTATCTAGATCCTGTAATGGAACAATTAATGCAAAACCCTAAAAATCAAGAATGGCTTTTACATGCAGGTCAAAAGGGTGGCTCTACTGCCTTTGTTTTGACATTAGCAGCGTATACAAAGGATAAAGAGGGTAATCAAACGGAGATCGCCTTTTTTGCCAATAATCTCAATAGGATAGAACAGACAAAGCTATCTAAAAACATGAATAGCTTTCAATTGAAGTTTTTAACAGATGAGAAATTCCGATTACATTTACAAAAGGAATTGTCTCAATAATAACTAGAAGTAGCCTCGATAGCTATACGAATCGAGGCTATTTTTAATGCTGTCATTCTCAGATACGTTCATCGATTAATTTTTTAAGATAATCTGTGAAAGTAGGGGCATATTCGTAAATAATTCCATTCATTAGGTCGTAGCACATAATCTTAAATTCACCATCTGAATCTTTTGATGATGTATCAAAATAGTACAGTTCATCCAAGTCAGGGATAAATAACTCTAGCCTATGAGGGTGCTGTTTACACCAATTCGCATCAGCCACATTGAGATGATGAATATAGAGAAGATCATTATCAGAAATATCCCGAAATTCTAGTGAAGTTAACATTAGAATATAGCTACCATCAAGAAATGCATTACCATAGTTTATCAGCCACCAGCAATAGGAGGGTGATAAGGTAAATCCGAGTTCCTCCTCTATTTTTTTAATCCAATTTAATCCAATTCTCTTCAACCCCCTCGTTCTGAATCATTTTATAGCTGTAGTTTGGTCTAATTTTTCTATTAAACGATTATACATGCAATCCCACCCCTTTATAATTTTTATAAGCACGACTGTTAAGTTCTTTCATGAATGTACCTTCCTTTACCCACTTGCATAGGATAATTTTATAATGTGAAAGGGGATTGAGGTAAATGTATAATCCTTATTATGGAAATTACCAGATGTATCATTATAATTATCAACCTGCATATTGGGTCTATCCCAATCAGATGGAACAAGGGAATCGAAATGATTATTCCAACGAATGGAGAAATGTTCAGAAGGATTTTGGACAGAAACCCTTTGTTGTGGATATAGAAGAGGCTACCAAGCAAAATAGAAACTATCGCACAGCGTTATGGACAGGGAAGCATTTACAACTAACCGTTATGAGCATCAATGTCGGAGATGACATTGGCTTAGAGGTACATCCCCATGTGGACCAATTTATTTGTATTGAACAAGGGCAAGGCATAGCTCAAATGGGTCCGACTAAGGATTATTTAAACTATCAAAGAAATGTAAGTGAAGACTCTGCCATAATGGTTCCAGCGGGAACATGGCATAATGTTACAAATACAGGAAATAAGCCGTTGAAGCTTTTCACAATTTATGCTCCTCCAAATCATCCGTTTGGTACTGTACATGCAACAAAGGCAGATGCAATGGCCTCAGAAGAAGGCTATGGACACGGTGGATAATAGGTAAGGGCTAGCATGTTTTGATTATCTCCATCAAGACATGCTTTTTACTTGTTTGTTCAAGTATTAAAATAAATTTTTTACCTGATATTTGTGTGGAAAGATAATGAATTCCTCATTAAAAATTTAAGTAGCACTAATAAAAACCAATGATCTATTCTTTTTAGAAGATTTGGTTAGGAGGGATTGTTGAGAAATGCTCAAAATGGAGTAAAGATAATCCAGCAAGAGGGCAATGTAGAGTCATTAGTGGTAAATGATATTCATGGAGGCGAATTAATGGCTGGATGAAGGCTGGCATTTCAATAATGTAAATAAACTGAGGAACAGTTTTCATACATAATCGACTAAAATCACAAGCGAATAGGAATTTAGAAAAGGCAGAGAGCTAAATTTCTCTGCCTTTTAAAATTTAAAAAACAAAGGTGTTGACGTTTATTAAATTGTCGTGTTATTATTATCTCGAATTCAAGATAAATAATTTCAAGATAAATGAATTCGAACCTTTAGTTCTCGCAAGGAGGTACAATCATGGGTTTTTTAAATAAAATATTTTCTTCAAAAAAAGAGGAGGAGCAAACAATGGCAGAATTAAATATCGGTATTATTATTGGATCAACTCGTGAGGGTCGAGTAAGCCCTCAAGTAGCACAATGGGTGAAGGAAATCGCAGATCAACGCGGTGACGCAAATTATACAGTAATTGATATTGCTGATTATAAATTGCCTCTATTAGGCGAACCAGGACAAGATGCTTCAGGAGCACAAGGTTGGTCAGAAATTATTGCTAAACAAGATGGCTTTGTATTCATCGTACAAGAATACAATCACTCTATTACAGGGGCATTAAAAAATGCACTAGATTATTTACGTGTAGAGTGGAATAACAAAGCAGCTGGAATCGTATCTTATGGTTCTGTTGGCGGTGCTCGTGCAGCAGAACATTTACGTGGCATTATGGGCGAGCTTTTAATCGCAGATGTACGTGTTCACCCAGCACTATCATTATTCACAGATTTTGAAAATGGGACAGACTTTAAACCAAAAGAAGTACAAACAGATTCAGTGAACCAAATGTTAGATCAGTTAATCCCATGGTCTAAAGCGCTATATACAATTCGCTAAGCTTGTATAGTTTGAGGTAGGTCGTAATTGGGCACAGTACAGGTAAGAAGAATTAGTCATGAAAGGGCTTGTTAACATGAAAAAACATACTGCGGGTATTCACCATATCACAGCCATTGTAGGGCATCCACAAGAGAATATTGATTTTTATGCTGGTGTATTAGGCTTACATCTAGTAAAACAAACGGTAAACTTCGATGATCCAGGCACTTATCATCTTTACTTCGGTAACAAAGGTGGTAAACCTGGTACAATTATTACATTCTTTCCATGGGCAGATGCTTATCAAGGACGTATTGGTGATGGCCAAGTTGGCGTAACTACTTATGTTGTACCAGAAGAAGCACTAACTTTCTGGGTTAATCGTCTAGCGAAATTTGCAATTCCATTCGAAAAAGGTGAGCGTTTTGGTGAACAAGTCATTCAATTTGATGATCCACACGGCCTTCATATTGAATTGGTTGCACGTGCAGAAGGCGAATTAAATGAATGGACATTTGGTGAAGTAACGCCTGAAGTTGCCATTAAAGGGTTTGGTGGAGCTACTCTATACTCAAGTCACCCTGAAGAAACTGCAAAAGTTTTAACAGAAGTTATGGGGCTTGAAAAAGTAGCAACAGAAGGCGAGTATACACGCTACAAATCCAGCGCAGACATTGGCAATACAGTTGATTTAAAAACGGTTGCAGGTCACCGTGGACAAATGGGTGTAGGAACTGTTCACCATATTGCGTGGAGAGCACAGGATAATGTGGATCACCTAGAATGGCAAGAGTATGTTATGAATCATGGTCAACATGTTACCGAAGTGAAGGATCGTAATTATTTTAATGCGATTTATTTCCGTGAACCCGGTGAGATTTTATTTGAAATTGCGACAGATCCACCTGGATTCGCTCATGATGAGACACCTGAGACAATGGGTAGCCAATTAATGTTACCATCTCAATACGAACAGCATCGAGAACAATTGGAAAGAACATTAATTCCAATCAAAGTGCGTGCGCTTGATTAAAGGAGATGGGACGTTTGATTTCAATTGATCCTAAGAAAAATACAGAACGCGAGAATTATAAGTTATTGATTGGCAGTATTATTCCAAGACCAATTGCCTTTGTTACGACGAAGTCAGAGCAAGGGATCATCAATGGTGCACCTTTTAGTTTTTTTAATATCGTGTCTTCCAATCCACCGATGATTTCTCTAGCAGTTCAAAGACCAAATAGGCGCTTAAAAGATACCGCTCGCCATATCCATCATCAGCAGCAATTTGTTGTGCATATTGTAGATGAGGATAATGTTAAGCAGGTGAATGAAACAGCAGCGTCCTTACCTGTAACTGAAAGTGAAATCGATCGGGCACAATTTACATTAATCGATAGCCAACTGATATCTGTACCAGGTATTCAAGAGGCGAAAGTTCGAATGGAATGCCGTTTAGTACAGTCGATTCCTTTAATGAATGGTGAGGAGCAGACAGGTGATTTGTTTATCGGTGAAGTCGTGCAATATCATATAGATGAGACCATTTATAATGAAGGGCGAATTGATCCAAGAAAACTAAAAGCAGTTAGCAGACTAGCTGGCTCAAATTACGCAAAAATTGGTGATATATTTGAGATAGAACGTCCCGAATAAAAAAAATGCGAAAATGTTGATATAACAACATTTTCGCGTTTTTTTCGTTCTAAATTAAAATTCTCTCTATATTCACTAAATCTTCGTTTGTTAATAGGATATCAGTTGCTTTCACATTGTTAGCCACTTGTTTTTTATGTTTCCCACCTGGGATGACGGCATCAACGCCATCTTGAGCTAATAACCAAGCAAGCGCTAGATTTGGTAATGTCGTGTGCTTTTCCTCTGCAATTCCCTTTAACGCTTCTACTTTTTCTAATGTTTGTTCAAATAATTCGCCTTGGAATAAAGGATCTGAAATTCGCCAATCGCCAGTACCTAGCTTAAAGTCTTTTGTATACTTTCCACCAAGTAGGCCATATGCAAGTGGACCGTATGGAATAAATGAAATTTCATTTTTTATACAGTATGGCAATAAATACTGTTCTCCTGAACGATTTAACATATTGTAAGGAGATTGTAGGACAGAAATATCATTATGCACATTTGCCTCTATAAGCTGTTCTAATGTTACGTTTGAAATGCCTATTGCTCGGATCTTTCCTTCTTCCTTTAAACGTGACAATTCACCAATTGATTCCGCAAGAGGAGTTTCGTTATCCGGGAAGTGTAGATAATAAAGATCTACATAATCCATTTGTAGCCGTTTCAAGCTATTTTCGAATGCACCACGTAGATATTGCGGATGATTATCGGTTTTTACTGAACCGTCCTCAAACCAATGTCTACCTCCCTTTGTTGCTAAAGCGAAATCTTCTCTTGGGTAATTTTTTAATACTTCGCCAACAAGTTCTTCTGAACGCCCTTTTCCATAAATGTCTGCTGTATCAATAAAAGTTATCCCTAAGTCAAGTGCAGCTGAGACTAGCTCCTTCCCATCTTGCTCATTTAAGTTTTCAAATAAATTATGTCCACCTACAGCATTTGTCCCAAGACCAATTTCGGAAATCTTGATAGTTGTTTTTTTAAAAGTATGAAATTTCATATTCCTACCTCCTCGTTATTCTGTAATCAGAATAGAGTAAAAAGGATGTTTTACCAACATACATCGTTATAGTTTCATATATAGAAACAATTACATTTTAATTGCCAAGGGCCTTAACATTATGCTAAAAGATAATGAATTTCTTTTGTCAATTGCTGACTTGCCTCTTCTAATTTTTTGACAAATGACCGAATGGCAGTTTTTTTTATTTGATTCGTCGAACCATGCAAAGCAATGGCACCGATTACTTCCCCATTCACATAAATCGGAACGGCAATACAACATTTACCTTCATTCGTTTCTTCATTATCAACAGCATATCCTTGAGCTTTAATGACCTGTAAATGAGGAATCAATAGACCATAATCATAGAAGGTTTTTGCTGTAAAGGTATTAAGTTCAATACTATTTAATAGTTCACGTTGTTTTGTAGGTGACAGATGAGCTAACACTACTTTTCCTAGCGCGCTTGAATGCATAGGTGTCCGAGTATCGATGGCATGAAAAGCAGGCTGTTCAAAAGGCTCTCTAATTACATTTTTTATCACCATCTCACAATTTTCTAAAATACCAATATAAGTAGTTATTTCTTCTTGGCGGGCTAATTGGTAGGGTGCTACGAGAGACGCCCATTGGATATCTTTATGCCAATATAAGTGCTCATCCCTGAAAATATGCGGATTTAATTGATAATACTTATTATATTTAAGAACATAATTCATTTTTTCTAGCGTATAAAGCATGCGAAAAACGGATGTCTTATTCATTGATAATCCTTCCATAATTTCAGTTAATGTAAGAGAATGCTTTTGACGTAATATATCTAAAATCAAAAGGCCCCTTTTTAATGTCGATACTTCATAGGAATCCATGTTGTCCTCTCCTAACTTCTAAAATAACTTAACCTGTACCTGTGAAATATTCATAGTTCTTTATTGATATTATAAAGACAATTTTTTATAACTTCTCAATTTTTATTTTAATAATAATTTGTAAAATGGTGGACAATTAAAAAAAATGTCAGTGTTTTTTTGTATGAAGTGCTTGATTCTCCTCTTACTGGAGGTAATACACTTTGATTTGAATCAGCAAGATCAAAAAAACAAGGAGGTTTTTATTATGAGGTCTATTGAATTGTTTTATGTCATCTTTAATATTGTTTTACTAGGTTGGTTAGTTTTTGGTAGAAATAAGTCACAGCGAGGAATGCTGATAGCTAGTAGTATGTCTATGCTATTTCTACTTGTCCATGGGATCATCGAAGAGATGCGGTGGCAAATGATACAGACTTATTTGATGACATTATTTTTCCTCGTTGTTGTTGTGATAAAACACTTTTTTAACCCAAAAATTCAAAAAGAACAACAATCAAGTATGCGCCGATTACGCGTTGTTCTGAATTCAGCATTAGCTGTACTTTATTCTGCCATAGCAGTTAGTCTGCCAATCGCTCTTCCGGTATTTACCTTTGAAAAGCCAGCGGGTCCGTACAAAATTGGAACGATCACCTATGATTGGAAGGATACTCAGAGAGAAGAGACTCTCACACCAGAGCCTGGCGACAAGCGTGAGTTAATGGTACAAATTTGGTATCCTGCTGATTCGAATGCTAAAGGTAATATGGCTCCTTATATTTCCGATTCAGCTGTTTTTGCAGAGGGGTATAGTAAAATCCTGAATTTACCGAAGTTTTTATTCGCAAATTTTGGTTATGTCAAAACACATGCTATTGAGAACGCTGAGATTTCTAATCAGGAATCTACCTATCCAGTGCTCCTATTCTCGCATGGTTTTAGTGGGCATAAAAATCAGAATACTTTTCAAATTGAGCAATTAGTTAGTCAAGGCTACATCGTGGTAGGTATAGATCACACCTACAGTAGCACGACCTCAGTTTTTTCTGATGGTCGTATAGCAAATTATGTCCCACAAAAAACGGAATCAATCGCATATTTAGATAAAGCAAATGAGGGTTGGGTTGAAGATGCTAAATTTGTGCTGGATCAAGTAGAGCAGTTGGCCCAAAACGATCCTGAAAACCGCTTTACAGGTCGAATGGATATAGAGAATATAGGTATGTTTGGCCATTCCTTTGGTGGGGCAACGAGCACCCAAATGCTAATGACAGATTCAAGAATAAAAGCAGCTCTTAATATGGATGGCGTTCTATATGGAAAACTCCGAGTTCCTGCGGATGGGCTGAAGAAGCCGTTTATGATGATGAGTGCAGATGACTCAATCAGAGAAGCGAAGGAAACGGATGGTAAGGAGTTCATCGAGTTTGTAAACGAAACTCTGCCACGGTATGAGTATGTAACTGTGGGTGGGAACTATTGGATGAAGATTAAAGATATGAAGCATATGGGCTTCTCCGATTTATACCTGTTTTCACCGCTTTATGAACGGATGGAAGGGGTCGACATCCAAAAGGCTTACCGTCTGATTAACGACTATTCATTGGATTTCTTTAATCATTATTTAAAGCAACAGCCATTTAAACTATTAGAGCAAAATATTGGGGATTATCCAGAGTTTACGTTGCAGAAAGGTTGACTGCTAAGGCGAATAGTTGAGGGTGTTTAGCCCTCAATTATTCGCCTTCTGAATTTTCCGTATGTTCAAGCCGCCATTCTATTCCTTGAAATAGTAATTGATTAGCTTTTGAGAGTTGGTAGTATTGTGGGCTTAGAATGGCACATAACGTTTCGCATCGTTCGAGTCGTTTGGTTTTGGTTCTTTGAATATATTTTACAAAGTAACGGAAGTAATCTTCTTTATCGTCCAATTGCTCTGAGTTCGCATACAGCCTAGCAGTATCATCGACAATGGCCTGTACAACCGGACTGCTGGCAGGTGATTTTTGTTTCAACGCCTTATTCAATCGATCATGGATGTTTTCGAGCTTTCTGACCAGTGTTGTAGCGTTATATTTTGGTTGATGAACAATATTCATGTACAGAAATTCAGTATTTTTCAGGTCTTTTATAAACTGCGGATCATTTATGAGCTCCTGCAACTCATGCCAAGCAGCGGTTTGTTTGGCGGAGCCTTTCACCTGATTAATAATATATTTGTCAAAATAATAAAAAAACGAATCTTTCCACTCTTTTGGAATGCCATTTAAGAATTGTATTTCTTTCACTTTTTTTTCGATAAATTGTTTTTTATTTTCAGCTTTAATTGTTCGTGCATTTACTAAATCATGAATACACTGCAATGAATCCCCATTATGTTCCTTTGCTTGACGCAAAATTGATATCATATCCATAAGCGTATTCACCTGTGTTTCCATCGATTCAATCTGCCAATCAAGTGCTCTAGTGACTGATATCTCCTCAGATAACATTTTGCTTATTTCATCAATTCCAAAATCCAAATAGCGCAGGTTTGTAATCATTTCAAGACGCCATATATCTTTCACCGTGTATAATCGATGTCCACCATCAGTATAACTTGTAGGTTTCAGCAACCCAATTTCATCATAGTAACGAACTGTTTTTATAGTAGAACCTATTATTTTAGCTGTTTCACCTATAGTATATTTTTCTTCCAAATGATTACACCTCCTGATTGGATCACTTAATAGTAATTTTAACATCATAGTTCATTTGATGATAAAAAAAGTCATTATTTTATTTTACGATAAACTTGCCATAAATGAATCCTTAAAACATTGAAAGCCATAAATAGAGGAATTAGACTTGCATAGCTGTGAAGTTTTTATCAACAAAGTCACCATAACTTACAATTATAAAATGCGAAAATATCGTCAAAGCATTTTCGCATTTTAAATTTTTCCATATTCAAACATTCCAAGAGCAGCAACTTTCATTTAGAAAATTCTGCTCCTGTCAATTATGATTGCAACTGAACTCCTTAACGACTATGATAAGGGCTAGTTCACATTCTCAGTAAGGTAGATTAAGGGTGAAGAGCGCGAGTCATTGCATCTAAATAGTTCTGACTTGCACGCTGACTTACCTCGGCTTCAGGTACAAAGACTTCAAAGCAATGGAAGCAGCCGGGATAGAGATGAAATTCAACGTCTACACCTGCTTGTGCAAGCTGTGTTACATAGTTAATGGTTTCATCTCGAAATAAATCTAGTTGCCCCACACAGGTATACATAGGAGGAAGTCCCACTAAATTATCTGCTCTCGAAGGTACAGCGTAAGGAGAAAGCTCATTGACATCCTTTTTCTCACCCAAGTACATATGCCAAGCTGTTATGTTATTTGTTCTGTTCCATGTTGCATGGTTTTCTGTAATCTCATAGCTTGAAGGTGTAGTATTGCGGTTATCAAGCATCGGATATAGTGGCATCTGGAATATAATAGATGGACCGCCTTTATCTCGTGCCATAAGTGCAAGGGCAGCTGTTAGACCACCACCACCACTTGCCCCTGCAATAGCTACTCGATTAACATCAATACCAAGCATTTTTGCCTCATTTGTCATCCACACTAGGCAGGCATAACAATCTTCAATAGCCGCTGGATAGGGATGCTCAGGTGAAAGTCGATAATCGACAGACACTACAACACAATTTGCCGCTTGAACAAAGCGCTCGCACAAAACATCATCCATATTAGGATGCCCCATTACATATCCACCACCGTGTATCCATAACATGGCTGGAAGATTATCGTGATTTCGCCCAATCGGTTCATAAATTTTAACTAACATTTCGCCTACAGCATTTGGAATCATTCGATGGGTGATTTTTACATATTTTGATGTCTTTAAAGGTGGATTTGACAAGAGACCTCTACTAGATTCTAGATTGTCCAACTGGAATCCCGGAAATTGAGAGAAACTCTCCTGTAATTCTGGTAATACACGACTGTCGATTTTCATTTATATTCCTCCAATGAAATACGGATATAAAATAGAATTCTTATTAAAGGAAGGAATGTGACTCCTGTTCCGCTTCCCATTTGGCAACTTCCTCACGTACACGAGGAGCAACTTCTGTTCCAAGTAACTCTATGGCACGCATCACCTGTTCATGTGGCATCGTGCTTAAAGGCACATACAACATAAAACGTGTAATTCCAACATGCTTCCTAAGATGAATAATTTTATTAGCCACTGTATCTGGATCACCAACATATAAGGCTCCCTCAAAACTGCGTGCAGCATCAAAGCTAGAGCGATCATAATAAGCCCAGCCTCGTTCTTTCCCTAATTTGTTCATGCCTGCCTGAGTCGAGGGGAAAAATGTATCTGCTGCCCTTTCTGTGTTTTCTCCAACGAAACCTATAGAATGGAATCCTACCTGAAGTTTGGATAGATCATGACCTGCATGAGCAGCGGCTTTTTTATACAACTGTACAATGGGAGAAAATTGCATTGGACTACCTCCAATAATAGCGAGCATAAGAGGTAATCCCAGAAGACCTGCTCGGATGGCGGATTCTTGATTGCCACCGCTGCCAATCCACACTGGCAAAGGGCTTTGAACAGGTCTAGGGTAAACTCCTAAATCATTAATCACTGGTCGATGTCCACCCTCCCATGTGACTTTTTCAGATTCACGTATTTTGAGCAACAATGCTAAATGCTCTTCAAACAGCTCATCATAATCCTTCAAGTTATAGCCAAATAAGGGGAAGGATTCGATAAAAGAACCTCGTCCTGCCATAATCTCCGCTCGACCATTTGAAATACCATCGAGTGTAGAAAAATCCTGGAAAACTCTTACAGGATCTGCGGAAGAGAGCACTGTCACGGCACTAGTTAGTCTTATTTTTTTCGTTTGAGGTGCCGCTGCTGATAGAACCATTGCTGGGGACGAAGCAGCGTAATCTACCCTATGGTGCTCGCCGACGCCAAAAACATCTAGTCCTACTTGATCAGCTAAAATTATTTCCTCAACAACTTCACGCAATCGTTGTGCGTGACTTATCACGTCCCCACTGTGAACATCTGGTTTCGTTTCTACAAAAGAAGTAATACCTATTTCCATTTATTATCTCTCCTTGTAAGATTAGTTTTTTATTCGCCATGTTTCTTGCAGAAATGGAGTGCTCAGTTCAATAAATATATATAGACAAATTATTTAGTGGATGTATACTCCATGTTCATTAGGTCTTTACTTGGCTGGTCATTGCCCAAAAAAGAAGGGCGAAGGCACTAATTGAGGCTCCAAGTAAGCAAACGCCTCCCCAGCCAAAGTATGCATACATTTGTGTTGAAGAAATTGATCCGCTTGCACTGCCAATAGAATAGAACACCATATAGCCAGCTGTAAGTCGACTTCGTGCTTCAGCTCGCAGAGGAAGAATCATAGCTTGATTTGTAACATGAACGGCTTGCACCGCCAAATCAAGAAGAATTATGCCGATGACTAGCGCAATTAAAGAATGTTCAAGATAACGGATGAACAACCATGAAAGCAGTAGTAGAACTAAAGAAATACCTGTCGTTCGTTGTCCATAACCTTGATCGGCCAATTTTCCTGCTCGTGCTGCCGCTAATGCCCCAGCTACTCCTACAAGACCAAAAGCTCCAATCGCGCTGTGAGTTAGAGCGAACGGAGGTGTACTAAGCGGTAGTACCAGTGAAGTCCACAAAATGCTAAAGTCAGCAAAAATCAACATGG
Source organism: Lysinibacillus sp. FW301-JW8 (assembly GCF_058788755.1). Classification (NCBI taxonomy): domain Bacteria; kingdom Bacillati; phylum Bacillota; class Bacilli; order Caryophanales; family Bacillaceae; genus Lysinibacillus; species Lysinibacillus sp. FW301-JW8. Next base: position 65,679 of record NZ_JBYTBB010000012.1, on the reverse strand, counting down.
CTAGAAAGGAGCGGATTCGTAATGTTTTTTCCTGAATAAACAAATCAAGCACTGACCTAATTAACCGAATATAGGACAATGATTTTACCTCGCGTTCAGCATGAGGTAACACCTTGGCAAACATACAAACCATCAAAAGCATAATGACAGCAGATACCAGATATACAGAGCGCCAGCCTGCAAGATCAGTTAATATACCAGCAAATGTTCGAGCGAGAAGTATACCAATAACAATGCCACTTGTTACAATACCAACAACCTTGCCCCTTTCGGCAGAGGAAGCCATTGTTGCTGCAAATGCCACAAGTGTCTGTGTCACGACTGCTAATAGTCCCACCAAGGCCATACCTGCAAAAAGTACGATGCTCGAAAAGGCCGTACCAACAATAACTAGAGCCATTATAGATAACAGCATTTGACCAATTATTATTCGCCGTTGGTTCAGTATATCTCCAAGTGGTACCAGCAACAGTAAGCCCAAACCATAAAAAATTTGTGTAATGGTAATAACGATACCAATAGTGGAGTGTTTAATACCAAATGCCTCAGACAATTGATCAAGCAAGGGCTGTGCAAAGTAAATATTGGCGACAGATATTCCACAGGCAGCTGCAAATAACAATGTAACAGCTTGTGTCATAGATGACTGTTCTTTCATGTTAGATGCAGATGATGAAGAATCTGTTATTCCAGTGTAAAGAGGTCTATTTTCTAAATCTGTTTGAGATTTACACATACTTTCCCTCCATTCATAATAGATTGCAATTATAACATACTGTTCGGTACAATATAATTATTGGTAAATATATCTTAATGTCATTTGTAATGTCAACTATTTATTTATATATCTAAAAAAATAAGTCTTTATTTGACTTGAATACTATCTGTATATATAATAATTACATACTGTTTGGTATGAATTTAATGACAATAAAAAATAATCCTTAAAAATTAAAGTTTAGAGGTGTGCTCTTATGGCAAGAACTCGTGAATTTGATGAAGGTCAAGTCTTAGAAGCAGCGATGCAGCTATTTTGGGAGAAGGGATATGAGGCAACTTCATTAAGTGACCTTACCTCTAGAATGGGTATTCAACGCCCTAGTATCTATTCCACTTTTGGAGACAAGAAAGAATTGTTTGAAGCTGCACTTCGTAGATATACAACGTCTCGCGCATCTGATATACGATCTAGACTTCAAAAATACTCGTCTGTAAAAGAGGCATTTTCAAACTTTTTTGCAGATATTATTATCGAGGAATACGAGGAAGATCTCAGTAAAGGTTGTTTTTGTATCAATACAATGGTAGAGCTTGCTCCTCATGATGAGAAATTTGAAGTCCTGACTAGAGAACATCAAATGTACTTAGCTGTTATTTTTCAGGAGACAATTGAACGAGGAATTCAAACAGGGGAACTGGATGCTGACACAGATGCAAAGTCTTTAGCACAGGCATTGATTGTATCGTTAATTGGTATAACAGTTATGATGAAGTCTCGACCACAACGCTCCTTTGTTGACAATGCAATTGCAGCAACACTCACATTATTAAAGTAATTCGATTGAGTATAAATCAAGAAAACGAAATTTAAATAGTTACAAATCTAAGTCCTCCTTTAGAGCAGATTTTTCTAAAGGAGATTTTTTTATGTTATAAATTCTTACTTTATTGAAACGATTTACAAATCTGTATCATCTAACATATAGAAACAAGAAAGGAGGATGGAAAAATTGCAGGAAAAGTCACTATTACTTAAGGCGAAAAAGGGTAATAACAAAGCTTTTGTGGAGCTGTTGCAGAATGAAAAAATAAAGCTATATAAAATGGCCTATATTTATATGAAAAATGAAAATGATGCTTTAGATGTTGTGCAGGAGACGATAGCAAGAGCCTATAGCAATATCCATACAGTCAAAGAAGAGCGCTATTTTGCCACATGGCTGATGAGGATTCTAATCAATACAGCCATCGAGACGCTTCGAAAAAATCAAAAAATAGTACCTATCTTGGAACAACAATCAGAGCAAATCCAAGTTTCAAGCTATGATGAGAGACTAGATCTACTACAAGCTATTGAGCAGCTTGAAGAGAAATATAAAACTGTCATTCTATTGAAGTATTATCGCGATTTATCTACAAAGGATATTGCTGATTTATTAGATTGTCCAGAGGGTACAGTTAAGACAAATGTGCATAGAGGCATACAGCAGCTAAAAAAATATTTTAATAAGGAGGGAGAGAATTATGGAGAACAATATTAAAGAAGTAATAGAGAACATTGATGTACCAATGGAAAAGCTAGATTTTGCTATTGAAAAAGGTGTGGGAATACAAAAGAAAAAAGACAAGAAAATATGGAAAAGAGTCATCCTTTCAAGTGTGGCAAGTATAGCCTTAATTGTCGGTTCCGGTTTTATTTCTCCTAAAATGGCAAGTGTATTAGCAGACGTGCCACTTATTGGTTTTATGTTTAATATAGCAGAACATGATAACGGATTAAAAACAGCGCTTTCTGATGACAATAAGGTAGTCTTAAATAAGACAGTTACTAGTAACGGTACAGCTCTTACGATAGAGGAAATTGTATTTGATGGTGCACGGTTAAATGTAGTTTATTCAATGCCAGAGTATAAGGAACTTTCACAAGCCATTATAACTGTTAACGAAAGAGAACTAAATGTTCCTGAAAGTTTAAAAATTTTAGAAGATAAAAATATATTTCGCGGGTTATTAGAATTTCCTATCGCTGAGGAATTACCTGATGAGTTTAATTTAACTTTAAAGTTTCTACAGATTGGTTCAACAAAAGGAGAATGGGTATTTTCTACACCTATTAAAAAAGTAAATAATCATAGTAATAAAGTAATTGCTGGTCAAACAGGGGAAGTAAAAGGTAACACCTTTGTTGTAGAAAGCATGGACAGTTCAACAACAACGACAAAGATTAAAGTGAAATTTGATGCGACTATGGACAAATTATTTTCTGAAGAGTCCGGTGTCCTAAATGTGACAATAATGGATCAGCATGGCACGCCACTTAAAATATTGGACCAACCAGGAAGTGGCGATGACAAAAGTACAACTTACACGTACTTAATAGAGCCCTTACATCAAGATATTACTGAGGTAAGAATAGCTTACTATTTCTTCCCGTTTAACTTAAATCGTAAGGATTTAATTGTACCACTAGCAGACTCATTCCCACAGCGAATATCACAGGACAAGATGGGGGATTATGTCATAACTGGAGTAACAAAAAAGGGACATGAGGCAACACTTTCTTTTTATATCGATAGTGAATTTCCTTTTGATGATACACTTACACCTTCCTTTTTTGAGATTGTGTCAGATTCAGGAGAAAGTCTTATCACTAATTATGTCCATGCAGTGGGATCAAATAAGTATGAGGTATCTTATCAAGCAGATGTAGGGAAACCAATTGTTCATACTGTAACGACGCCATATATGGAACTAGAGCCATCTGCTATAGTCACGATTCCAGTAAAATAGTTTAAAAAAATATCTATGAGAATTCTCAGTTAATTGAGGGGGCTCATAGATTTTTATATCTTACTTTGAATCTAAAACAGTACTAGTTTATAAATAAAAAAGATAAATATTCAGTTATTTATTTTATTTCTCTATATTAAGCAATGAAATTTACTATAATCTAATGAAAAATTAATTTTTCTAATAATCTAATTGTTGACTCAATTCTAAAAAATATATAATATACTAGTTATTAGAAAATTTTATATTTTTTAGTTATTAATAAGGGGTGGTTATTATGGCGAAGTTTTTACGAACGAAGTCAATCGAGCAAGCCAATAAAATAACCGAAGTTGAACGCTTTAAACTTAAACGTGAACTTGGGTCATGGCAATTAATGCTATATGTTTTAGGAGCCACAATCGGAGCAGGGATCTTTGTTTTACCTGGAACTACTGCAGCTCTTCATGCTGGTCCTGGAGTTATCGTTTCATTCCTAATCGGTGGGATTGTAACAATTGCAGTTGGACTAGCATATGTAGAATTTGCAGCAATGGCGCCTGTCGCCGGAAGCGCTTACACCTATTCCTATATTGCGTTAGGAGAAATTATCGCATGGATGATTGGGTGGGATTTGCTATTAGAATTTACGGTTATTGCTAGTACCGTCGCAGTTGGCTGGAGTGGTTACGTAGATTCATTTTTACAATCTGTAGGTATTCATATCCCTGAGGCTCTTACAAAAGATATTGCACATGGTGGGATTGTCAATCTACCAGCAGTAATTGGATGGCTTATCGTCGCTTGGATTGCATTGAGTGGGATTAAGAATGTGGGTCGTTCAAATACGTTATTTACAATTGCAAAGGTTGCAGCAATTATTTTGTTCCTTGCCATCGGTGCATTCCATGTTGATCCTGTAAACTGGACGCCATTTACACCATTTGGTTGGTCAGGTGTCATGGCAGGAGCAGCGTTAGTATTCTTTGCTTTTACAGGTTTTGATGGTGTAACAACAGTACTTGAAGAAGTAAAAAATCCACAAAAAACAATACCAAAAGCTTTAATTGGTGGTCTGAGTGTATTAACACTTATTTATGCTCTTGTTGCAGCAATATTGACAGGGATTGTACCATTCCCTGATTTAGATGTTCCAAATCCTACAGTATTTGCGTTACAATCTGTAGGTATTCAATGGGGCGGTGCTATCGTCGCGGTAGCTGTTATCTTTGGATTGCTTGCTACAATGATCGCTAATACAACTAGTGCTACACGTGTTCTATTTGCGATGAGCCGTGATGGTCTTCTCCCAGAGCGTATCGCGCAAACAAATAAAAAGACTGGTGTGCCTGTACTATCTATCTTTATCGTCGTATTGACAGGTATTCTATTATCTGGATTTTTATCAATCGGTGAATTAGCCGAGTTCGCTAACATCGGAGGTTTGACTGCGTTTGCATTAACAACAATTAGTGTAATTGTTCTTCGTTACACGCGACCAGATCAACCTCGCGCATTTAAAGTGCCAGCGATCTGGCTTGTAGGGATAGTAGGTGTTGGTGGATCACTTGCATTAATTTTCAGTCTGCCGATGTTTACAATACTGCGCTTTTTAATTTGGCTAGCAATAGGCTTGGTTATCTATATAGCCTATGGATACAAACATGCTAAAATAAAGTAGTGCATAGAGGTTGTCCCCAAAAGGACCTTTTAACCAAAATGAATAAAAAGTGAAAGGCAGAAACGTTGTTAATTCAATGTTTCTGCCTTTTCAATTTCATGTGATTTTACTCCCAAAGGGACTTATGGGACAGCTCCTAATTTTCTCTAAAGAAACAGATAAAAAAGCAAACCAAAGCGCACATTTCTAAGAATATCTACATATGATAAGGTTACATCTCCTTACATGCCCAGGCATCAATCTCCACCTTTATGGAAGGTGCAGCAAGAGCTACCACATACATTAAAGTTGTACATGGAAGGTGCAGTCCAAGAAATTCACTTATTATTTGCTTTCGTTGCTCTGCGTTCATTTCCCCAACCAAATAAAAAACAAGCTTCGTTAAATCCTGAACTTCCATATTTGCACTTTCAAGATTCTTTCGGATATTATCTAGTGCAATCTTCAATTGGGCTGTTGATTCTTCAGGTATCGTTCCGTCCTTCTCCATTCCGATTTGTCCAGATAGTGTTAACCATCTCTGTGGTCCCGTTACTTCAATTTGATGTACATAAGGAGCGACTGGTTGATGAATGTCCTTCGGGTTTCTTGTAATCTTCATAAAAATCATCCTATCTAATTTTTAGTTTAAAATTCTGTTAATAATAACATACTGATTCTGAATGATAAAATTTATATTTAATACTATTTTAAAGGAACATAAATTGGATATGCTCATTCAAAAGGTTATAATAGATAAATAGAATTAAGGCTTGTAACGCTGATATAGCTTTCAATAAAGTACAAAAGTATTGTTCCCCATTTTAAATTTGATAAGGCATGCAATTCTTTTCCGCTCCTTGGATTTTTGCATTCATCCCTTAAGACACTCGTAAGGCAGAAATAAGTAAGTCTTATTTCAAGAGATGATGGAAATAATAATCCAAAGAAGGGGGAGTATTTACATAAGAATGATACGTAATGTTTTACATCAATTTATTAATTGCTTATGTTCATTTGATAGCGAAACTGGAGCAGTAAAAACAGCGAAGCCGTTTTGTAGAAGGAGTGAATACATGAGTAATTTCTTTCGGAGTCATGGATTTAAGCGCTTTATTATTCTAGTCGGAATCGCTGCTGCACTCTACTTAATGCGTAGTATGATTAATCTTATACTTCTTACCTTTATTATTACCTATTTGATGAATCAATTGACTACGAAGACAACAGCTGGAGTTCGGAAGTATGTACCGATGAATGAAAAAGCAGTAACTGTTACCCTTTATTTGTTGTTAGTGGCAGGAATAGTTGCCGTAATCTATAAGTATTTGCCAGTAGTTACCCAACAAATTACACAGCTTTTTGATCTTATTGCTAGCTTTAATTTGGATCCAGATGATAATGAGATTGCCAGATATTTGGCACCTACCTTTGAGAAGATTGAACTTGGTAAATATTTAGAGCAGGGTGTGGACCTAACTCTTAAAAATATTACGAATATTGGTAAAATCATTTTACACATCTTTATTTCACTGATTTTAAGCTTGTTTATTTTACTTGAGAAGAAGAGAATTATTGAATTTACAGCAAAGTTTAAAGAAAGTAAGATTGGTCCACTTTACGATGAGCTAAATTATTTCTCAAGAATTTTCATTCGTTCTTTTGGTAAAGTAATTGAAGCACAATTTATTATTGCAGCAGTGAACTGTGTTTTATCGGTTATAGCTTTATCCATTATGGGCTTCCCACATTTAATTGCCTTGGGAATCATGCTCTTTGTATTAGGATTAGTACCTGTCGCAGGGGTCATTATTTCCTTAATTCCACTGAGTATTATTGCATATAGCATTGGTGGTTTAATGTACATTGTCTATATCTTAGTAATAGTGATGGTACTACATGCTATAGAGGCATACTTCTTAAATCCAAAGCTAATGTCTGCAAAGACGGATCTTCCTATATTCTATACATTCATCGTCATTCTCTTCTCGGAGCATTTCCTTGGCGTATGGGGATTAATTATAGGTATTCCATTATTCATGTTTCTACTTGATATTCTGGGGGTTACTTCCTCGGAGGATGAACTACAAAAGGCTACGACAGTGCATGAAAATAAACAAATCGAATAGCATTATCTTTCAAAAAGGAATCAAAAGTCTAAATGATTCCTTTTTGATTTTTATAAATTAGCATTATCAATGTATAAAGAGATAAAAATAAAGAAAGTGACAATGATATGTGATATATTACATATCAGTAGATAAAATAATTGGAGGCATTTATAATGGAACAATTCGATTCTAAGAAAAAGCTTAAACGGACGTTCGTACGCGAGGAGGCATATACAATTATAAGAGATTGGATTGTTGATGGAACTTTAAAGCCCAATCAACAATTGAGAGACAAGGATTTAGCAGAGCAATTAGGTGTTAGTCGAACACCAATTCGAGAAGCATTATTGCGCTTAGAGGATGAAGGGTTTGTGCAAACAAAGCCTAATCGTTCAACAACTGTATCTCTTATTGATGCTACTGAAGTATTCCATCTCTATTCTATTGGCTGTACGCTTGAACAATTAGCGATGAAACAGATATTTGAATATATAACAGATGATCATCTACAAATGATGGAGGCAATTAATCTTAAACTTAAAAATGCGATAACTGAAGGAAATCAATTAGAAGCGGTAGAACACGATAATGAGTTTCATGAGATTTTTATTGAAATATCTCAAAATAAGGAATTGAAACGAATACTTACAGGTGTCAGACAAAAGCTTAGACGTGTTGAATTATATTATTTTAATTTAGTAGAGGATGTTCAATTTTCCTATGAGGAACACTTACGTATTATCGAAGCTATTAGGCAAAAAAAGTTATCTGTAGTACTTAATGAAATTGAACAAAACTGGACATTAAGTTTTGCTAGAATCCAAAATTACCTAATTGGTTAATTCATAGAACAAAGGGGTTTGCAATGAGTAAAATACAAAGCTATATCAAGGAATATCATCCAGTTGTACATGTATTAGTTTTCGGCACTGTTTTAATTACCCTAACAAGCTCTATGAGTATGCCCTTTTTAGCTATTTTTTTAAGCCAATCTGTAGGCTTAGATTTTGCAACCATTGGATTTATTATTGGTGTAGGTCCCTTAGCTGGAACCTTTTGTGGATTAATTGGGGGAGTTCTTTCAGATTTTATTGGAAGAAAGAAATTAATGCTTCTTTCTTTAATTGGGTTAAGTATAGCCTTTATAGGTTTTACTATTACAACAAATATTATGGGTTTACTTTTTTTTAGTATTCTTAGAGGAATAGCTCAGGCATTTTTTGGCACGGTTTCTAAGGCGCTTATGGCTGATTTAACACCAGATCATAAAAGATATAAAATGTTCGCTAATCGTTATTTAGCATTGAATATTGGTTTTTCTATAGGTCCTATGCTAGGAGCATTTTTAGGTATTGGAGGCAGTACGATAGCATTTGTATTAACTTCCATTGTCTATAGTATCTATGCAGTAGTTTTATTTTTTATGCTTAGAGCTATTGATGATAATGCATCAGTATCTGAGGAGAGCATCAATATAGCATTATTATGGAAAACAATGCGTAAGGACACGCCATTACTATTGTTTATTATTGGGGGAATGTTATTAACTACCGTGCATGGTCAAATGTCAGTGACACTTTCTCAACACCTACAGGCAAATATCGTAGATGGCATAAAATTATTTGCGGCGCTGATGAGCATTAATGGATTCACTGTATTAATACTTCAAATACCAGTAACGAGATGGTCGGAGAGATTTACATTTACACAAAGAATTTTATTTGGATGTATTTTATTTGCGATTGGAGAAGCTGGGTTTGCTTTTTCAACCAATTGGACACCCTTCATTATTTCGATGCTTATATTTACTTTAGGTGAAATTCTTGTTATTCCCGCTGAATATGCTCAGGTAGATGAAATTACACCATCACATTTACGTGGAACTTACTATGGAGCTCAAAGTTTAGGGGAGTTTGGAAATTTTGTAGGTCCTTGGTTTGGAGGCATCTTGCTGTCAGTATATGGAGGAACAACGATGTTTTTATTTATGGCCTTCATATCCCTTTTAGGTAGCTATTTCTTTTATTTAGGGAAAAGAAATTATACTAAAAATTTAATTGTAAATGGAAAATTATGATACAAAATGTATAGTTAAGAAAATGGAGCTTCTTTTTAAGGGCTCCTTTTATATTTCATCTATTACTATAGTATTAATACTCTAGATTATGTAAAATTATCCACAGGGGGGTGTTATAATGAAAAAAGTAATTTTAACTTTATTAACAGCAATATTAGTATTTTCGTTCACATCATTAAATGCTGAAGTAGAAGCGAAAGAGACATTTAAAAACTGCAAAGAGCTAAACAAAAAATATCCTAAAGGTGTAAAAAAGGGTCATGCAGCGTATTCAGCAAATCTTGATAGAGATAAAGATGGTTGGGCTTGTGAAAAATAACTAATATAACCCCTTTCGTTGCAATATTACGAAAGGGGTTTTCTCAATTTTAGCACTGTATTTTAAACTACTGGCCTGAAAATTGTATGTGATTTTCTTTTCATAAATATAAAAATTAGCAGAGCGGTAATTCCTTCAGCAACAGGGAAGGTCCACCAAATAGCTTGAGGACCAAGAATCTTTGGTAATAGCACAAGTGTAGGTATGAATAATATAATACTCCTTAATAACATAATAGTTGTGGCAAGTCGAATTTTTTCAATTGATTGGAAAAATTCTGCATACACCATATTCATGCCAAGGAATATATAACCGATAGCGAAATGAACGAAGCCTTGTGCAGCCATATTGCGAATTTCGAATGTGCTTTCTCCGAATAACGCCATTAACTGTGATGGGAATAACATTGCGATAATAGCAGTTGTTAAGCCAAAAATTAGTGCTGTGGCAGTGCCGATTTTTAAGAGTGCCGTTAATCTTGTTACCAATCTTGCACCGTGATGATAGCTAACTAGAGGTTGAAGTGCCATACCAATACCAAGAAAAACGGTTAACAGAACCGTATGAATATAGTTCACCATTGCGTAGGCAGTAACCCCATCTGAACCTAAATAGTATAAGAATGTCACGTTATAAAGAATGACGATTATTGCCACTGAAGCTTCAACAATAAAGCTCGGTAGCCCGATCGAAAATATTTTCTTTAAATCAGAGATGATGAAAAAATTACGTACAAATCTTAATTCGGATTGCTTTCTGAAGAAATGTAGGCAGAGTACTGACATACCGATAATTGTGGAGAGTGCTGTAGCTAATGCACAGCCAGTTACACCGTAATTGAATACGAAAATAAAGATGTAGTTTAAGATAATATTTAAAACAGATGTAGTGATTAAACCCATCATTGCAAGTTTTGGATTGCCGTCATTACGAATAAAAATGCTTAGTAAATTTTCAATTGTATAAAACACACCAAAGATTAAAATAATGTGTAGGTACTCTTGAACATAAGGGTAAGTAGCATCACTTGCCCCAAATATATAGGAGACTTCTTTTAGATTCAACAGAAGTAGTAGAATCAGTGTTAGAACAACAACAATCATTGTTGTAAATGCTAATGTAAAGATTTGATGTGCTCGCTTTTTATTGCCCTCACCAAGAGAAATCGAATATAGTGTAGCTCCACCCATTCCAATCCAAAGAGAAATGGAAAGGAGAATAGAAAAAATAGGAACAGAGATATTTACACCTGCTAAAGCCGTAGGTCCAACACCATGGCTAACAAAAATTCCATCAACTAAAATATTTACTGACATTAGCAACATACCGACCATAGCTGGGAATAGGTATGATAAAAACAGAGGCTTTAGAGGTCTTGTTTCGATTGGATTAATGGTTGTCATGGTCTTGCACCTCCTTGACCATTACCTTTTCACCCTTGTCATCCAACTCCCCATTAAAAACAAATCCAAAATTTTTATATAGCTGAATGGCTGCAAGATTGTTGTCATAAACGCTTAAATAAATGTTTTGGCAGCCATATGTAGCTACCAGATGATTAATAAGCTGCTGTAAAAAGCATTTCCCCAATCCTTTGTGCTGATATCGCTCATCAATAAAATAACGATCTAACCAAACGCGTGCTGAATTGTCCATATGAGGGAACATACCATACATAGCAAAGCCGACTGCCGTATTCTCTCTGTATAAGCCAACAGGTATAAAGCGTTTATCGATTTCAGCTTCTGCTAAGCATTGATCCGTACTTTCAATAAAGTTTTTCTGATTATCTGCGATGCGTAATGTTAAAATTTCCTCTTTGTTTAAAGCTGTGATGTCACGTATCTCCGTGAACATAATGTCAAAACCTTTCTATTTTTATTGTGAATAGCTACAATTTAATGTATATAGTTACTATATAGTCAAGGAGAGAAACTTAAAAATGTTTAACAAAAATGTAAAATATTTTACAACTGGTGAATTTGCGAAAATCTGTAAGGTCAATAAACAAACACTTATTTATTACGATCAAATTGGCTTATTATCGCCCATCATGAAGGATAATAAGGACTACCGCTATTATTCCATTGCTCAATATGAATTTTTTAGTGTCATTGAGCTGTTGAAGGCAGTAGGTATGTCTTTAAAGGAAATTCAAAAATATATGGCTGAAAAATCTCCTGAAAATTTTCTAGACTTAATGCATCAGCAAAAGGAGATTGTTGCCAAAAAACGAAGAGAGCTGGAGCTGATTGAAGGCATTATTGATGTCAAGATTGATTTAACAGAGGAGGCTCTGCACCTTGATTTTGATAGTATTACAATTGAGCATTTACCAGAGGCAACGTTGTACTTAAGTCGAAATATTGAGGATTCAACGGAGGAGCAATTTGTTAAGGCTGTCTCTGATTTTATAGATGAGTTGGATCGCTCCCAATTAGATACTGGTTATCCAATTGGGGGGATTACAAGGAGGGAGCAGGTGCTGGCGGGTAACTATGATAATTATAGTTACTTGTATATTGAGCAACCTCATCCACAGGAAGGACATCCTTATTTCAAGGCGATTGAAGGAGATTTTATTGTGGGATACCATGTTGGACCATCCACGACACTTGGTGAATCCTACAAGCGATTATTTAAGGTTATGAGCGAAAAGGGCTATGAATTGGGGCAATACGTTTATGAGGAATATATTTATGATGCAGTTATTAAAAATCGTGAAGAGGAATATGTAACAAAAATTATGGTGGAAATAAAAAAAGGGTGTTGAAGCATTTTTGACTATCAACACCCAAATTAACATGCTTCTTCATATGCCTTAGTGCAAAGTTAAGTTTATTTCCGGATGTGCCTTCTGTATTTCATTTAATTTATTTTCATGGACTCCTTTTAAATTTTTATCAAAAAAGCCAAGTGATAATTCATTGATTAATTTATAGATTGCATTTACATCTGCACCAGATTCATTAATAATCGGCGAAACGGCTGCTAAATCTGTAAAACTTCCGTGATTTGTTTTTGGAATAATAGCTGTGTAGACACTAGGCTTTTCAATTGTTTTATTTCTTAGATAAGATTCTACAAACAATTCATCACGATTACCTGGTTGCTTGCTATATGCTTCCTTCATAAAGTTAATAGATGCCTCAGCATTCATCAACATAAATGGTTTTTCAGGACCATTTGATGGCATTGAATCACCAAACAATCCACCATCCATATCAATTGCTGCTTTAATGCGACTGTCCTTTACAAGCATTTGAGCAGAAGTAGCACCACCAAAAGAGTGACCTAACATACCTATATTGTCATAGTCAATTAGTGAGGCAATTGCATGGAATTTCTTATCAAAATTCCCTTTGATGACTTCATCTAAAACAAATGATGTATCCTGCTCCCAAAGTTTGATTCGATTATTCAAGAACGTAATTGTGTTTTCAATTGGTGTAAAATCAACACGATCGCCATCAGGGAATATGGTTGTTGTCGCGTCACCTGTAAAATTTAGAGCAACAACAATATAGCCATGACTCACTAATTCCTCTAACTGGAAGGTATTTTGGCGACTATATAAACTCATGCCATGTGCAAATAATAGAAGTGGAAATTTTTCTTTGGACTTTATAGGCGTCGCATCCTGATAAGAATGGGTTTTCGTTAGTCCTAAGTGAGTTGTAGCAATATAGGGAAATCCCTGTGTTGCTGCTAATTGCTCTGTTAACGCATCCATATGTTCAAAGTAGGGAGAAGGCTGTCCTGTCCCTTTTTCAGCAGGATAATATACCTGAATCATCAATTCGCGATTCACCTGATGGTTAGGTACAACAAATTCTTTGCGATTTTTATCGATAAGGTGAAATGTCTGTGTTCCTACTGTATATTCTCCTGTCGGTTCTGGAAAAGACATGATTGGAAATAGCTTTGGTAATGTGAACATTGCAAAAGATGCTACAACAATACCGGATATTTTAATTATTTTCATGCTTAATTTCTTTGAAACAATTGTACTTTTTGGCTTCACAAAAACCTGTAGTGTTAATAACAGCAAAACAGTATAAGCAGGGATCATACGCCAGTTAGCACCAATTGTCATAATTGTTCCTATTAACAAAATATAATTGGTTGCTATCACAAATAGATTTATTTTAGTTACCCCACGTTGTCTCAAAATCAGTGAGATGCTTGAGAGTATTAAAATAATTGTAAATAGTACTTCTAAAGTTTTCATCATTTATCTCCTTTAACATACATACGAATGTATGTAAAAAATTAAAATAATAAACTACATATAGTAGTCTACTATTCCTGAACTTTATCAAATAATGCTAAAAAAACATCTTTCAAATCATCATTCACAAATGGCATACCGATTCCTTTGAACATCAAATTTAAATGTTCAATTTTTTGAATAAATTCAGCTCGGCTTACACGAAATATTTCAGGATTCATCCAAATATCAAAAAGCATTGTAAAGGTTTCAGCTGCTTGCTTGGGAAAAGCAACTTGCAGTGAACCGTCTTGATTACCCTCATCAATAATTTTTTGAATACCTGGTGCAACAACTTGTACGCCTTCCGTGATGCGACTATAAACAAATTCAGCAGAATTCATTTTAAAAGGGATTGTGGATAAATCTTCTTCCTTTATGCTTTGAGAAATTGAAAAGGAAATTCCTTGTCTTAAACGTTCTAAAGCATTTAAGTTTTTTAAATCTGATATGTCGTTAAAATAATTATTTGCTGTCAGCATTTCCTTTGTGATGGCATCAATAACATCAGCGCGCGTTTTAAAATGATGATAGAAGGCTCCTCTAGTAATATCTCCCACATCATCTACAATCTCTTGAATCGTTACATTATCCCAACCGTTTACTGTAAATAATTTAACAGCTGATTCAATAATTCTTTTTCTCGTTACTTCTGGATATTTATTTCTGGCCATAAAATATCTCCTTATAGATACATTCGAATGTATTTATAATGATAGAGACAGTTTTCCAAATTGTCAACAATATACTATTTGTGAGCATCACTTAAGAAAATTAGAAAAGAACTAGTAAAGGTAAGCAATTTAGCATATATTTTGAGTTTAAACGGAGGTAAGATCCGAGTGTTTTTAGGTAAATTAAAGTTTACTCCTAATAAGTAAATGAACTCCTGACGATACATTAATGGGGAAAAAATGTAGCACTTTACCCAAAAGTACTTTTCTGTATATGGAGGAACAGTCATGCAAGTGTGGGTTGAACGATGGAAGCAATTATTAAAACAACTTGAACAGCAAGGAGCTTGGACGCGTCCACTTGAGATAAAGCCTGTAGCGACTGAGCAAGAGCTTTCAATGGTAGAGATGCGGCTTGGCGTTCCGATTCCTTCTGAATTCCGTAATGTATTACTTCATTGTTCTAGACAAGTAGGGGTGTATTGGTCTTTACCTGAAGAGGCACTACTTCCTATTGAGCTGGAAGACACACCTCTAGGTAATTTTGGTTGGAGCTTGGAAGAACTCGAATTCCCTGATTTTGGTGGAGATAGTGATAATGCAGATGAACAACTATACCTACAATATCATACGGCTGGCAATGGTGATGCGCTTCTTATAAAGATTGAGGATGGTTCTGTTTGGTATTGGAGTCATGAGGAAGGTGAGTTTGACCTTCTTGCCTGGAGCTTTAATGATTATATAGAGAGGGTTACGACTTTAGGATGTATAGGAGTAGATTGTGGTCAGCATCGACAGTTTTGTAGTGAGGATGGCTTGGATATAAGTTTGGACAACTCTCAAATCTGGCTAAAGTGGTTTGAACAATATTTAACTACAACATGGAACCAAGCTATGTATCACTTGGATTTCTTACTCATATATGTATCGATGCATAGTGTGAAAGAAGCAAAAGTTCAAGAAGCATTTACATGGTTTGATTCCAGAAAGGTGTATGTTGCACTTCGAAATCAAATTGAACAATCACTGCGATTATCAGATAAAGAAGCATGGTGTAAGGTGCTAGTAAAGGTTTGTGCAATAGAGGCAAGCGATTGGGTAAGGACACTTTGGAAAGACCAAAATGATATGCCTAGTTCGATTCGAGACTATTTAACAGCCTACTGTCTATCAGAAGAAGAGGGGCTTTCTCTTGTTCTTCAAGATATCGAGAATGAGCAAATTGATTCCTATACAGCTTTACATCGACTACGTCATTTTCACAGCCCAAAAACGATAACTTGGATGAAATCCTTTGTTTCCTTTCCAATCGATGGATGGGATACACTTTTAGTAGAATCACAGCCGAGTGGAGAAACTTTACTTGAGTGGTTGAATGGCAGTGAAGTAGAGCGCCTAACAGCTATACGAGCAGTATGTAAAATGATGCAGCAAGGAATAAAGCCAACAACTTCACCAAATAAGGAGAAATGGCTGCCATTGCTTGCATTTTGGAAGGACAATGAAATACTACGAAAACATAAACAGCTATTTAACCAAGCTCTAGAAGGCTTGGATTATTGGTGAAATCTATAATTGAAAGAGGGAGAAATGATTGAACTATTTCACTATATTCGCTTCCATGAATAATACCGAAGATATTGAATTTAAGATTTCCGATGTTTTTAGTAAAGGTTTTGCTATTGAAAAAAATGAAGATGAGTTTCTCATAAAGTCCAAAGCATTATTTAATAAATACAAATTAATGATTAGAGTGATGTCAGAAGATACAAACCCAGAATACTTTGCCAATAATATTCCTGGCATGATGGGCTATTACAATAGTATGCCTTTTGAAGATGACAATTTAAAAGAATTGGTTTTAACACAAATTTCTGTGTTAAATACAGTAATTTCCATTGAAACTGAAAAAGAGATAGAGGATGAACAGATGCTATTATTTACGAATCTACTATCAGTAATAGGGGGTATTGGCTTTGTACCAAATGGTACCTTACTAGACAAAGAAGGAGTTGTTATTGTTTATCCTGATGGGAAATCGGGACCATCCAACTTTAGACCTCATGCCTGTACACGAAAGGTGAGGGGACAAGAGGTGACATCAGAGGAAGGTCATCAAAGAAAGAATAAAGCGATAGCTTATTTAAAAGAGAAAGGTATTCCATACACAGATTCACTCCCGCAACTTCCACCAATTGAGGATTGTCAGTTTAAAGCCAAAGAGGATATTGCTAGGAGAGCTGTAGCCTTACTTATTGTTATCCAATTTGCTTGTGATGTGGCACAAGGAGAAAATGTAGAGGAATCAAGAGACTTTTTCATCAGTATGTTGCGTAAATATGAGGTGGAAGACATTCTAACTGATAATGAAAGAGCCTTTTTATATAGTAAGCAACCAAACGCACAGGAAGCCATTAATATTTCATGGCAATATGAAGCTTATTGGACACTAATTTGGGCACTTGGGTTTGTTGACAAGCTTGATTTTCCTGATGAGGTATGTGATTGTGAGTATGCTATACAAGTTATTTCTAACTGCGAAACATTTGAGCAATTTTATCTTCAAACTGCAATGCGTAGCCAGAAAGTAATATTGGATGAAGCCGATAAGATATACAGATTGCATTGGGCTTGCGTAGATAGTCGTATACAAGAACGAACGGCTCCTGCTGGTATGAATGAAAGTATTGTTATGGAAAGACGCAGAGGCTTATTCTGGTTAATTGGTCATCAAAATGAAAACTGGGATACGATTTCGATGGATACTTAAAAAATAGCAAACTAGTTTTAACTAGTTTGCTACATGTATTATCTATTGTTACTTGATGTAATTTGGAATACTTACCTTATCAATTAAAAGAATGCCATCAAATTGATCGCGAGGAACAAAGCTTTCCTGTATAACTCCCCAACTATAGGATATACGTGGCTCAAACATCCATGAATTTCCTCTTTCGTTTTGGCGATTTCTTAAATCAATAAAAGTGTAAGGTTTTTTTGCTGAGGAAAGAATATCCTCAGTAGATCCTTTGACTGGAGGTAGTACAGACCAAGTTTCACGTGCATTGCTTGCATTTTCTCCACTTGCCATATACAGGCCAAGTACATAGCTATACTTTTTATAGATGTCTGGTAGACGTTCACCCATTAAATTTAACGCATAAGGGGAACCCATTATTTTAGATTGAGCCTTGCGAATATGGTCATTATGCGCCCAAACAATAAATTTTTCAGTCGGATAAATCTCCTCTGCTAGCCAAAGCAAATTTTCCAACATGGCTTGATCACGCCATTCCATAGTTTTAAAGAATGAATCATATTTATTTTGCTCAGTTTCGATGTTTGACTGAATAGATAGTTCCACATACTCTTCTGCTAAGCGTATACGGTCAGCTAATGTACGTTCCATAAGCATTGTAATATGAGGCTCGCTCGGATAAGCTGCTTTTAACTCTTTCTCTTTAGGCTGGACTTGTGATTTTACTTGTTTATACACGTCGATAATGCTTGGTTTGGCCTTTTGATATCCTTTTAAATCCTTGCTGTAGCTCCAATCTACAAGCTGATTCTCTACTTCACTGAACTGTTTAGCAAGCTGATTATTTTGTAGCCAGCCCCCATCTGTAAATGCACCTTGTTGTTGAATATCAAAGCCAGCTAACATTAGAGGCTGCTCTGTAGCTTGGGTTTTCTTAGCATACTCAAATAACGGTAGGGTCTCTTTTGACCACCATACACCAAAAATCCCATCCTTCATCGTCTGCAGAGCCGCTTGCTTGTCAATTTGCCCCTGAGCATTCATAACGTTTCCCATGCCGCTTTCAAAGGCAAGGACGTTGTAGCCCATTTCTTGGTGTAAAAACTGAATGATACGTGTTTTTGCAAGGCTAAACTCGGCTACACCATGCGAGCTTTCCCCTAAAAAAACAATACGCTTATCGTGTAATAAGGGCTTTAGCATCTCTAAATCTTCAAATTTACCGGATGCAATTTTTGCTGATTCAAAGGATTCAGGCTGAATGGAATTTAAACTATATGCATGGTCATTCACCCAATTCTTCCAGTCTTGTAGTGCTTCATTGGATGTACGAGCTTGCTTCACTTCTGATACCTGCTCTAAACTCGTCTGCTCGGCTATTCTTGGAGCAGCCACTGCTGCATTTGCATCCCCGTTAAACGCTATAAAACTTGTTAATGCAATACTGAATGATAATAGTATTTTATTTCTTTTTCCTTTTGTCATTGTCCATCAATCCCTCACAATAGATTGAGACCAATTATACGCAGGTAAGTTTAAAGTTAAGGGGGCTTCTGTTTAAATTTTGTTTAAATTTGGATTTATGTCTTAAATCAGGAAGATAGAATTAAAAAACCTCCAAAAGTGTGATATCGAAACGATAAGTCACTGTGGAGGTGCTGTAATTAACTCATTTATAGTGATATGTGCTAGCTCTGTGATTGTTGCGTTGTATTTGATTAAACCATGCGCGATCCTTTTCTTCCTGCTTTAATGTACTAACGATTGTTGATGAGCAGTTAATACAAATTTTTGCCTGTGTAATTTGACCACATCGTTCACAAGGGGCGCCTAGATTAGGAAAAATTGAATTTTTTAATTTTCCTGCCTTCACCCATTTATAAAGCAGCTCAGAAGAAACCCCTGTTAATGCAACGACCTCATCATTTGTTAAATAGCGATTATTTTTTCTAAGTAAAAAGTGATGTAGTTCCGAAAAAATATCTTCCTCTCGCACATCAATTTTTTTTGCAAATTGGTGCATAGTAATTCCTCTCCTTATCCTTTCAATTGATGATTTTTCCAATATCTTCGTTTAAGATGACTGGCTGTTCATCATATTTATAATTCTCCCAGCGATTGCGAGCCAATTTACGATATTTATTGGAAACATTTCGATCTGCTATTAATCGAGAGAATCCTTTTTTCGCTTCAGTAATGTCGCCAAGTCGCAGGCTTAATTCTGCGTGTAAAAATTGAATTCTTTCACTGCCTTCTTGATTGGATGCAAATGATTTACTGTAAAAGTCTCTTGCCGCAAAGAGGTAGCGCAATTCTGATTCCTGATCCTCTTTTAAGCGATATAACCAGGCTATTTTTAAAGCGAAATTCGCCATAAGAAGTGATTCTTCCATAGAAGCTCTGGACACTAAATAAGCAAGCTTAAAACTTATAATGGCATCTTCAACTGTTCGCTCTTGACAGATGTTCATAGGTTTTTGAAGCTCTTTAATATACAATTCATCGATAAGGAGCATGAAAGGTCCATACGTTCTTGTCATGGATTTATGGTAGGCATAGCCACAATGCGGACAAACAGCAACTTCATATAACAATGGATTTAAGCCCTCATAGACTGGCATGAAATCTGTTTGCTCCTCAACAATTTTATAACGATTAGGACGTACCTTATATGTGGTAAAGTGCTTTTTGCAAAACTTACAATCCACACTACTTTCATAGTAGTAAATGTTAAATGCCATAAGAATCAACTCCTTTACTCTTAATTAATTGTTGTTTCTTTTGTTCTATTTATACGATGGGTATTATCGTTCAATGTATTTAATTTATTATCTTTCATTTTATCAATTCTGTGTTCTTTGGTATACTCCTTTAGAATTATTAAAATGAAAAAATTAATACTTTTTTTTGTTTGCAGATGTTTTTATATGTATTCGCAATAGTGTTTATCGGTATAGTGAACAGAAGTTATATGATTTATTTTAAATTTGTCAAATTACGTACAAATGTTGCTGCCGTTATCGAACCAGGTTTAAGAATTAAAATTACGATAATGGGTATTTACGACTATTTTAGCCGATGAATAAAGATGAGGTGTACAAGATGGATTGTAAAATTGTTTTTTTTGACGTAGATGGAACACTTATTAATTATGAAGATGGTTGTATTGAGGAAAGTACGAGGAGGGCAATACATCAGTTAAAACAGAGGGGAATTCGCATTGTTGCTGCTACAGGTAGACCATTATCAATGTGTCAAAGTTTAAGAAGCATAGGAATAGAGACATTTATAACCGCTAATGGAGCGTATGTTAAGCATCAAGATCAGGTGATACATAAAATATCAATTGACAAAACTTTTGTCCAAGCAGTTCAAGCTTTTGCTGAAGAGAATAAACAGAGTCTTTCATTTTTTACAGAACATTTATTTATGAATAACGTACATAAGTCGAGGACTCTAAAAGCCTTGCAAGAAACATTATCTTTATCCAAATTTCCAGAAGCCCATGAAAATATTGTAGAGCAGGAGGTTTATTTAATGTGTTTATATGCTAATGAGGATACTGAGCAAAAATATATAGCACAATTTCCTCATTTAAAATTTAGAAGATGGCATCCATATATTACAAATGTATTGCAATCTGATGTTTCCAAATCGATTGCTGTTCAAGCTGTACTTGATTATTTCAAATTGAGCCCTGAGGAAGCACTTGCGTTTGGCGATGGTGATAATGATATAGATATGTTAGAACAGGTTGGTCTTGGGATTGCAATGGGTAATGGAAGTGAGGCTTTGAAAAGTAGTGCTGATTATATAACGAAGAAATCCATTGAAGATGGCATATATCATGCTTTACAGGAGCTACAAATAATTTAAGAAAGTCATTATTTGAAAACAAATAATATTTTTAGTAAATTTAAAGGAATGACATGTAACCTAAATTTACTAGAGTTTAAAGGAAGAGCTATTAGTTTTTTGACACTAAATGACAAAGGAAAAAACTTTCTTTAGCAAAATAATGAAAAATGATTGAGGCTATACAACTCATAATGTTAACTACATTGAGTATGATAAAGCTAACGATAAATAATGCTTTAGGTGGGATGAATTTATGGCACATCATGTACAATCTCTTATAGAACATTACGGGTATTTTGGCATTATTCTTATCCTTGTTGGAGGGATTGTCGGGTTGCCTATTCCTGATGAAATATTTTTAACATATGTAGGATATAGTGTATATCGCGAAACACTAGCACATGTTCCGGCATTACTCAGCGCAGCCATAGGGGCAATAGGCGGCATTACCTTAAGTTACTATATAGGTTATCGGTTCGGGCTACCTTTATTGCATAAATACGGACCGAAGATTCATATTACTAAACAGAAAATTGATTTTACTAAAAAATTGTTTACAAAAATAGGCCCAGTCTTATTACTGATAGGTTTTTTTATTCCAGGTGTACGCCATCTTACCGCATATATAGCTGCCATTAATAACTATCCATATAGGAAATTTGCTTTTTTTGCTTATGCAGGAGCATTTATTTGGACATTTACTTTTATTACACTAGGAAAAGTACTAGGTGAGAAATGGCGCTATGTAGGATTTTATTTATCTCATTACAGTATTTATCTAATTGTAGTCTTCATCATATTAATGTTGATCATTTATTATTTTTTCAAAAAAAGAAATAAATAAGGGTCTGATTCTTCTAAGTGAAGTGAATGAGACCCTTATTTATTTTTAAGGTAGGATGGCAAATGAACGAACGGGGAATCCAGATGCTTTTTCTGGTTTTGGTACGATATTGAATATGACAGCCCCTTTTGGTGGCAACTGATCTAAATTTGTTAAAAGCTCAATTTGATAAGTATCTTGCTCAAGTACAAAATATTCACCGTCTAACTTACCATTTTTACGAAAATCTGCTGCTGAATCAGTGTCGAAAGTTTCGTGACCAATAGCACTAACTTTTCGTTCTTTGAATAAAAATTGTAAAGCCTCTAATCCCCAACCGGGTATATGATTATGACCCTCAGCATCCTTATTATTGAATGCTTCCTTATTTGGCCAGCGCTTACTCCAATCGGTGCGTAGGGCAACAAATGTACCTGCTTCAATTTCCCCATGCTCAGCCTCAAAGTCAAGAATACCCTGAACACTTAAGGTAAAATCATTATTTTGATCGGCTTCATTCGATTTATCAATCACGATTAATGGTAGCACTAATTCCTTTAAATCTAATTCTTCTAAAAAACGTGTGTCCCTTACAAAATGGATAGGGGGATCAATATGCGTTCCGTATTGTCCGGGAAAAGTGAATTGCTGTGCAAAGAAGCCATCATCATGAGAGAATAAGGTTTCAAATTTTGCGTCCTCAAACATAAAGAAGTGAGGCGAATTTGGTCCAAATGTATGTGTTAAATCTACCCATTTTCTTGATTTCAATAGCTGCACTGCTTGTAAAAGTTCATTAGTCATCGTATTTACCTGCTTCCTATTAATAGTTTGAGTTATTTCCTTCTTGTTCAATCACAACCACAAAAAAGAGTCCTTCTTGGAGAAGAGGACTCTTGTGCAAAGCAACTGATGTAGGTCTTCTCATCTTCAAGGCAAATATTTTGCCAATTGGAGTTAGCACCATACCCAGAGGCTGGTTGCTGAGACTTCATAGGGCCAATCCCTCTGTCTCTCTTGATAAGAAATGCGATATAAGAATTTTCAGAAATAACGATTACAAATACATTAGCATATTTTTTTATAGTTTACAAGTTCAATAGGGATACATGGTTAATATTTTACATACAAAAAGAGCGGCTATATCCAGTTGTTAATAACTCTTCTTAATCGCCCTGTTCGTTATATTGATCTGGAACTGATACATTAAGGGAGATGCTGATCTAGTTAGCGTAAAAACAATGTCTTTAGGGTACCAGAAAAACCAACTAATACGGTTAAGCATTTGTTAGGGAAAGAGCCACGCTGATTAGAGGCTCTTAGGGGAAAGTTAAGTATACAAGTGGGTTCTTATGAAAAGAGCCCTCTTGTAGAAAAGGTGCTGTCACCAGCTTAAAACTAACGTAAGCTTGCAGCATTCACTATCTGTAAATACTATCCGAATATTATCAGGTGTATAGTTTGTTTCAAATTTCATAGTAATACCCGTTGAAATGATTAACTTTTCAACCTCCGATTTATTTGATTTCTGTGCAGCATCCATAAGATCATGTGCAAATTGTTCTGATCCATCAATTTTATCTGTAAGTAGCTGAGCTTGCTGCATAATTCCCTTTACTCGCTTGGCAGAAATTTTTAATTTATTTGTATTTACAGCGGGAAAAGGATTAGTATTTGTCGGCATAGCTAAATATCTAGATGGTTGGTGAAGAGCTGGATGATTTACTATTGCCAATTCTGGATAATAGGTAGGATAGACGAAATATGGATAAGGGTGGTTGTAATACAGCTTAATTCCTCCTATCCACTAGCTGATACCCTATCTTATGTGCAGCAAAGACTTTCGGTGTTCACTGTTTCTAGATATCAAGGAGGGCATTATCAAATGAAGCAGAACAATACAGTGGATGAGCTAGGAAGAGGTAACTAAGTCGATTGGAAATAATGGAGCTTGATCAGAGATGAGCCTGGGCTGATCAAAAGTGAAGGAAACCAGATCGAAAAAGAGTTCAAGCTGATCAAAAATGGAGGGACCTGAGCAAAAAAGAGTTCAAGCTGATCAAAAATGGAGGGGACCTGATCAAAGAGGGGGCCGAACCGATCAAAGGGACGGAACCTGATCAAAGAGAAGCCCAAGCCGATCAAAAAAGAACGGAACCCGATCAAAGTATAGCTCAAGCCGATTAAAAGTGGAGGAAACCCGATCAAAAAAGAAGGCTTCGTTCTTAATAGCCTTCTTTCACAATTATTTTATCCAAGAACACGTAAAACATCATCTATTTTTTTGTTATGGGAGAGAATGCCGTAGTTCATCCATGTTAAGAAATCAACCTCATAGACACAGTTGTTTTTCACTGCTGAGAGATTGTTCCAGGTAGTGGATTTTAACAATACTCGTTCCTCTCCTTCAAAAATTGAATGTTGCTTGTCGAAGGTAATGAATAAATGATCAGCATCTAAATGTATAAGCTGATCAAATGTTAGATGTTTTTTTCGTGTATGAGGTGGAATATTCCATACAGACTGATGGGGTGTTAAGCCGAGATCACGATATAGAATGGGTCCCGTATAGCCGCATTCGGGTCCTGCATAGAGGCTAATGCCGATTGCAGAGATACGAAGAAAGGCTACACTATGTCCATATACTGATTTTTGAAGCATTTTTTTTGCCATCTGCACTTTTTCTTCATATTGCTTAATGACATCCTTCATAATAGCCGTTCTACCTGTTAAATCAGCTATTTGGAACAATGTAGTACGCCAATCCTCACCTGGGTGTGAGAGTTGATAAGTGGGAGCCAATTGATTTAATTGATGATAAGCCTCCCAACGCTCTATCCCTTCATCTAGCATAATTAAAGTTGGTTTATAATGAAAAAGCTGATCCATTTGTCCGTTTTCAATATCAATATCAGGTATTTCTTGTAACCCTAGATAATCCTGTTTGCCCCATTTTGAATGGCTAAATTGGGCAATGGGTGTAATTCCTAATGCCACTAAAAAGTCCTCTAAAAACGGTGCGAATATACGAGGGTTATTATTTTGGCTACGACGATATTGTCCAGGAGAGATGCCAACACGCTCTTTAAAGCGGCGGTTAAAATAATACTCATTGTTGAATCCAACCGTTTGGCTTATCTCAAAAATACGGTCATTCGTTGTTATTAGTAATTGCTTGGCTTTCTCAATACGAACATTGTTTAAAAAGTTTAGTGGGGTTTGACCAGTAATATCCCTAAATATACGAGAATAATTCCAGCGTGGGACAGTCGCTAATTCTGCCAATTGTTCCACGGTCCAATCCCGTTCATAATGCTTTTGTAAATATTTTATGGATTGCTCAACGGACTGACGGTCATTTTTCTGCTGTTGATTAGGTACATTTTGATACAAAATGAACAGCATAAATTCTTGGAAGCGTATATGCTGCTCAAATAATGATAGCTCATCCATTGCTAGACGGTATCGATAAATGCTTTCTAACAGATTATTACACTGAGAAAAAGGATGGCAGCGCAGTTCTTGAAAGCGTGTAAAAATAGGAAAGCAACCCGTCTGACTATCTTGTAGTTGGATGATTTTAAATGTTAATTGATAAAAGCACAGCGTCTCAGTGTCATTGTAAACATCTATTTTTTGATTAGGAGGAATGAGCACACACTTTTCTTCAGTAAGATGGATGGTTTCCTGATTACTATTTAGCTTTCCAGAGCCACTAATAACCACAAGAATAATATAATGATCACTATGATGTAATTGCCACATTGCTGGTGGAATAGAATATGAAATTTCTTGTAATTGAAATATTTGCGTTAAACTGCTCATATCTTTCTACCTTTCCTTAAGAGTGTTTTTAAACAACGCAAAGAAAGCCCTAAAAGAGCTTTCTTTAGAATTATTTTACGAACCATTTTTCAAGATCATCGTATTTTAACAGGTTTGCAGTAATAGCTCCAGATTGCCAATATGTTCGATCAGCAATATACACGTTGCCATTTTTTACTGCTGGGACTGTATTCCAGAGCGTACTATCTAACCATTTAATTGCATCCTGATTTTCTTCAGATTCCCATGCTCCATTAGAAGGGAAAAGAATAATATGATCAGCATCTAATTTAGGTATAGCTTCTTCTGAAAGTACCTCTTGAAATTCCATCATATCACGAGCTAGTGGGTGAGGAGTAAGTCCTGCCTCAGTGTAAATATAGCCTGTGTATCGATTTTTAACGCCAAATAATGCTAATGTTTTATCGGCTACATTTAAACGGACAACAGCAACTGTTTCATCCCCGACTGACTTATCTAACTCTGCCTTTAAAGTCGTAATACGTTGCTGATAGTTATTAACAATCTCATCTGCCTTATCAGGAATGTTTAAGACATCAGCAATTGTCTTAACTATTGCCTGTGGATCTGTAATGATTTCCTCTTTTAAGCGATAAGTAGGCGCGATTTTAGAATACTCCTCATATTTTGCTTTATCAGCCGCACCATCTACAATGATTAAATCTGGCTTGGCTTGTAATAACGCCTCCATACTACCTGTAATATCAAATTCTGGTGCATCCAGTTTGAGATAATCCTGTTTCCCCCAAGCCGGGTGATACCATTGGACAACGGGCTTTACCTCTAAGGCCGTTAGATAGTCCTCCAAATAAATTGCTGCTACTCGCTGAGGCTTTGCAGGAACCTCTACCTCACCAAATTCATCTTCCACAGTCCGTGTTTCCACTGTTGATTGATCCTCTTTAGCAACATCAGCTTTCTCCTTTGGGGCCTCCTTCGAATTACAAGCTCCTAATACAAACGTCAGTATAACTAAACCAAATAATGCTAACGAAAAGTGCCGAACCTTATGCATTGCCATTCACTCCTATAATTTTAATAAAGGTAATAGTAATTCGGAATGATAATCATTCTCGATTAATTCTACTAAATTATAAGACACATCATTTCAACAAACAATACACATTCTCTACTTCTTTCTTATACAAAATGAAGTATAGGAATTATTGTTTTTTGTTATCGAAAAATAGCCATAAAAGTGTAACAATCGCTGCAAGCATAACCATTAGGAATCCATACAAGGGCGTATGCGCTAACGATTGATGGCTAATAATAAAGCCTCCAATATATGAACCTAAAAATATACCGATATTGAAAGCAGAAATATTCAAAGCTGAGGCCATTGAAATAGCTGATGGTATATATTTTTCAGAAAGTAGTACCGCATATAGCTGTAATCCTGGAACATTCATGAACATAAATAGTCCCATTGTCAGTACCATGATTAATAAGATAATTGGTGATTCGAGAGTGAAGCCAATGCCCAGTAACGCCAAGGCAAGCCCAACAAAAATAATAAAGATTGAACGAAGTGGATTTTGATTAGCGAAATGGCCGCCTAATGTATTACCAATAGCTACGGCAATACCATAGACAACTAGAATAATAACGACTGCATGTGGCGAATACCCCATATATTGTTCTAAAATTGGTGAAACATATGTGTAAACAACAAAGGCACCACCATATCCAATTGCTGTAATGAAAAGTATTAATAACATTCGAATATTGCCTAATACTTTGCCGATATCACGGATAGAGATTGGATTACCTTTCGATAATTGACTGGGTACTAACAGAGCATTACTAATTAAACCGATAATCCCAATAATGACGATAAAGATGAATGACATACGCCAGTCCGTTACTTGTCCAATAAATGTACCAAGTGGGACACCTGTCACAGTAGCTAATGTTAAGCCTGTAAACATGAAGGCAATAGCACTTGCTCGTTTATTTGGTTCAACTACATCGGCTGCTATAACAGAAGCGATGGACATAAACACACCATGTGCTAATGCTGAAATAATGCGTCCTATTATCAGGATAGAGAAATTAGGTGCTATAGCTGCAGTTAAGTTACCAACTATAAAAATAGTCATAACCAGCAATAAAACTGTTTTTCGACTAAGACGAGATGTTAAGGCTGTTAATAATGGAGCCCCAACAGTTACACCAAGTGCGTATATAGAAACGGTTAAGCCAGCTGTGCTTAAAGATATACCAAAGTCATCTGTAATTAATGGTAAAAGCCCGACACTAATAAATTCAGTAGACCCTATACCAAATGCACTGATTGCAAGTGCCAGTAATGTTAATTTAGCACTTGGCTTTTTTGATTGTGACATACTACTAATTTCTCCTTTGATTTTTTTTATTATGTGTAGTAATATTCATACATACCCAAAAGTTATGTAGAGTACTTTTAGTTACTTTTGAATATTACGGGAGGTTACAATGCAAAAAATTTATAATATTGGTGTTGAAGCTACACTCGAAGTCATTGGTGGTAAATGGAAACCAGTTATTCTTTGTCATTTAAACCACCACGGTAAAATTCGAACAAATGAGTTTCGACGATTGATTCCAGGGATTTCACAAAAAATGCTTACAAATCAATTAAGAGAGTTAGAGCATGCTGGATTAATCAATCGCAAGGTCTTTAATCAAGTGCCACCAAAGGTTGAATATTCATTAACACCCTATGGACAGGGAATGGAACCTATTCTGAACATGCTTTGCACTTGGGGTGAAAAACATGTTGAAGTATTACAGGATAAAGGCGAAGATGTCATTTTAAAACAACGTGACGACGATATAGCAATGCAGCAAACATCTTAATGAGGGGAGAAAGAGACTGTCAAACACAAGACAGTCTCTTTTCCTTTTTTAATGCTTATAGAGCGAAGTCGTATTCATCTGGATTAGGTCCGACACGTTGTTCAAGGTTCATCGCATTGATGATAGTCATTTCTTCATCTGTTAGATTAAAGTCGAAGATATCAGCGTTTTGCATCATGCGTTCTCTACGCACAGATTTTGGAATAGTGATAATTCCATTTTGTACATCCCAGCGTAAAATAACTTGAGCATTTGATTTTTTATATTTTTCTGCTATTTTTGAAATAGTTTCATCATCTAGAAGCCCGCCCTGCATTAAAGGTGCCCATGCTTCAAGCTGAATTTGGTGCTTGTCACAGAATGAACGAAGCTCCATTTGCTGTAAACGTGGGTGGAACTCCACTTGATTTACTACAGGTTTAATACGAGCAAATGATAATAAGTTTTCCAAGTGTGTCACAGTAAAATTACATACGCCAATTGCTTTGATCTTGCCTTGTTCATATAGGTCTTCAAGAGCTTTCCAAGATTCAGCGTATTTATCTTTACCAGGCCAATGAATAAGGTAAAGATCTAAATAATCTAAACCTAACTTTTGTAGGCTCTCTTCATAGGCAGCAATAGTTTCCTCATAGCTTAATCCATCGTTCCATACTTTTGATGTAATAAACAGATTTTCACGTTGCAAGCCAGTAGATGCTAGCGCCTGTTTAATACCTTCCCCTACACCTGCTTCATTGCCATAAATAGCGGCAGTATCGATGCTTCGATACCCGACCTCAATGGCATTTTTAACAATCTCCGCTGTAGCTTCATTCTCTACTTGAAATACGCCCAAACCCATACCAGGCATTTGTAGACCGTTATTTAATGTGATTGTATCTTGTAAATGATTAATCATTTTAATGCCTCCAATTGTTTGATGACTTGATTGCTATTTCATTATGATGTCCCGATTAGGCAAAAAAAAGTACGCACTTTTTCGTGTCATAGAAACGTAGAGGTAACTTTTGAGAGCTGACAATGGTTATGAGGAGAAAATTTTTTTATATAGTATATTCTTTGCATTTATAGGAAAAATGAAGAAGTATATAAATATGGATGTTTTACTGATAAAAGTAACATGAACTAACAGGGATTCTAGGTTTAATATAGAAATTAGTAATAGAATCTTTTTTAAAGGAGAAATTATAATGAATCGTTTAAATTTAATCACTTTGGGTGTTAAGGATATGGTGGAATCACTTAACTTTTACCGAGAGGGGCTTGGCTTTGAAGTAGTGGTATACGGAGAGGAGACAAATCCCGATGTAATGTTCTTTAATAATGGAGGAACAAAAATATCGCTATTTCCAATTGAACGTTTGGTCAAAGATATCAATGAAGCCAATCCACCAGAAATCAGCCATGGCTTTGGAGGCATTACTCTTGCTTATAATGGCAAATCAAAAGAAGAGGTAGATCAAATATTTGAATTGGCTAAAAGGGCTGGGGCAAAGATTGTGAAAGAACCAGAAACTGTATTTTGGGGTGGCTATAGTGGCTACTTCCAAGATCCAAACGGCTACTATTGGGAAGTAGCTTTTGGTGATATGTGGCAATTTGACGAAAATGATATGCTGATTATTCAATAATGATCTGATACAGAGGTAGCAAGCTAGAATATCTAGTCTGCTATCTTTTTGTTATGTTTTCTGGTAAGTCCTTAAAGATTTTGAGAGTCTACTATTTGGGCTAATTCCGATTTTTGTTAATTATAGTGTCTTTAATTTAAGGGTAAATGTATAATGCAAAATATGGTTCTTTACAATAATTTTTCTGATAGATTGGGAGGATGAGCCTTGTTTCATATACTGTACATAGAAGATGAAAAAGAGATTGGTCAATGGGTTACGAGGGATTTAATGGAGAGAGGCTACGAGGTAACGTGGCTTGAATCAGGTGAAGAGGTCGACAAGCATATAGCATTTAAGGATATCGCGATATTAGATGTTATGCTACCAGGGTTAGATGGCTTTTCAATAGGTAAAAGAATAAAGCGAGAAAATCAGGAAATTCCCATTTTAATGCTTTCAGCGCGTACTGCGGTAGAGGATAAAATAGAGGGGCTGAACTTTGCTGACGATTATTTAACAAAGCCATTCCATCCTGATGAGCTTGTTGCACGTGTCGAAGTATTGTTAAGAAGATATCAAAAGAACGACGATGTACTGGAGCTTCAGCATCTTAAAATTTTTACAAAAGAAATGCGAATCATTCATACAGAGTCAGATGAGGAAATTCAATTAACAGGCAAGCAATTCTATTTATTTCAATATTTTATTCGCCATTTAAATCAAATCCTAACAAAAGAGCAGCTCTATGAAGGTGTATGGGGTGAAAGCTATATAGAGGGCGATAAAACATTAATGGTGCATATACGCTACTTAAGAGAAAAAATAGAAATAAATCCAGCCAAGCCAACAATTATTGAAACCATTCGAGGCATTGGCTATAGGGTGAAGCAATGAAAATTTTTCGTCCGTTTAAATTTCTGCGGTCCTTATTAGCTAAGTATATGCTGATTATTTTACTCGCTATTTCTATTGTTCAAATAGCTTATTTCATCTTAGCTGTATTTGTGTTTGAGATTGCTAAAAAAGAGCATGGAGAAATAGTAGCTAAAGCTGAAATTACAAGCGAAGTGGAGGGAAAATGGCATACTGAAGCTAAAAGTATAAAAAACTTTACGAATGAAGTAGTCTCTCAACACTTTGAAAAATGGCAGGAGAGATATCCTAAAGCATCAATGTTTTGGGTAGGTGAGGACGGTACATTGCTTACCACATTAAATGTAATGGAACAGTTACCATCAAAATGGACACCTGCTTTTACTACAAAGTTCATTAAAGAACGCTATGGAGGGGATCCATTCACCATTATTGCCTTTTTAGGTGAGGATGAATCAAATGGATTTATCGTCTTTGAGATTTCTAGAGATGTATTCACTCCACCACTTAAACATATTTATGATACATATGGAACTTTTTTATTTTTCGGTGTTATTGCGATTATTTTATTTTTCATTGTTGTCTCCTTTTTATTTTTCAAAGGTATTCGAAAGCGCCTATTGCATCTACAGGAAGCGATGGAGATTCGTGATGTTGATGGGCTACCTGTTGAAATAGATACAAAAAAGATGGACGAGATCGGTCAGCTCCAGCAAAGCTTTAACAAAATGGTCTGTGAACTTAGGGTCAGCAAAAATAGTGAGCTGAAGGAGGAGCAGCTACGGCGAGAGCTGATTGCTAATCTTTCACATGACCTACGTACCCCTTTAACAAAAATTAGAGCGCAATCCTATTCGCTTAGTAAGGAGGAGCTTACAGAAGAAGGACGACAGGAAATTAAGGCAATGGACACATCAATCATAAGCATCGATGCTTTAATAGAAAATCTAATGTCTTATACATTGCTGATGGCAAGTAAATATAAATATGAAGTGAAGGAAATCAATGTCTTACGATTTGTTCGTGAGCAAATGTCTACGTGGTATCCTGTATTTGAAAAGGAAGGCTTTGACATTGATATTGAGCTGCATTCGTTTGAGAATAATGAATGGCAGGTTGATCCAATTTGGCTTGGGCGTATTTTTGATAATTTATTTCAAAATGTTTTACGCCATGCTAATAGTGGAAAATATATTGGCGTTAAAACAGAGTCAACAGAGCACTATGATGCATTTATCATTAAGGATTGCGGAAATGGCATGAAAAATGAATCTAATGCCAAAGGTGCTGGTATTGGTCTATCTATCGTTGATATTATGGTAAAAGGCATGTCCTTAGATTGGGAGATATGCTCAAGTGAATCTGGTACAGAAATCAAGATAATACGCCATAAAGTAAAATAGAGTGGTCATAAAATTTAATCATAAATAAATCTGTGAGACTTCGTGTCCACAGATTTTTTTATGATTTTTTTAAACAAAATTTAAACTTGGTCCATACCTGCATTTAAACTTCAAAATTTATGATAATTACAGAGGTGAGGACAATGGAATATATCGTACAAACAGAAAATTTATCAAAAAGTTTTGGAAAAGAGCAGGCTGTATCTAATATAAATTTAAAAATTCGTAAAGGAGAAATATACGGATTTTTAGGTCCGAATGGAGCAGGTAAAACGACGACTATACGTATGCTTCTTGGGCTGATGAAGCCATCCTCAGGGACAATTAAAATCTTTCAAAAGGATGTAACTAGGGATCGAATCAATATTTTGGCAAAGGTCGGTTCATTAGTAGAGAACCCCTCCTATTACCCCCATTTAACAGCCTATGAAAATTTAGAGGCTTTAAGAAAGATTTTAGGTGTACCGAAATCACGCATTGATGAAGTATTGGAAATTGTTCGATTAAAGGATGCCGCTAATAAAAAGGTAAAGGGCTTTTCATTAGGTATGAAGCAACGACTTGGTATTGCTGCTTCACTGCTACATAATCCTGAATTATTAATTTTAGATGAGCCAACGAATGGTCTTGATCCATCTGGTATTATCGAAATTCGAAACCTAATAAAGCGACTACCTTCTGAATATGGAATGACGATTATTATTTCAAGTCATCTATTATCAGAAATTGATCAGATGGCAACACAAGTAGGTATCGTATCAAAAGGAAAAATGATCTTTCAAGATTCCATTGAAGCAATGCGTAAATCTGCTCAGCCAAAGGTATTTATTAAGGTTAATGACGCTGAAAAGGGCTGGCGTTCATTAGTAGCTCATGGCATAAAGGCAGAACATAAGGAAGGGCTCATTTCATTAGATGAATGCTCAGATGAAAAAGTAGCACATATTGTACAAATTCTTGTACAAGAAGGCATTTTGGTTTATCGAGTAGAGGAAGAAAAGCGTTCATTAGAGGATATATTCCTACAAATGACAACAGGAGAGCAATTGATATGATAGGGAAACTATTAACTGCTGATTTTTTGAAAATTAAACGCAAAGGATTATGGTTTTTAACAGCTCTAGGTCCAATAGGAGTGGTTGCCTTACAAATGGTGAATTATGGTGTGAGAAAGGACTATTTGTTAGCGCAAAGTGAGGACGATTGGGGCTTCTATTTATTAAATATTCATTCATTTACACCACTTGCAATTGTGCTAGGTATTGCTATTTTAACTTCTTTTATGGCGAGCATTGAAAATGAAACGAATGCGTGGAAGCAATTAATCGCACTGCCAGTCTCTAAATTTACGGTGTATTTATCTAAATTCTCTGTGCTAGCTATATTATTGCTGTTGTCCTCCACACTTTTAACGTTATTGACATTAGCCTATGGATTATCTCTAGATCTAGGCGATAGCATCCCATATTCAGAGATTATGAAATTTGGATTTTATCCATATTTTGCTGCATTGCCGATCTTAGCACTTCAGCTTTGGATTGCAAGTGTTTTTCATAATCAGGGGATTCCTATCACGATCGGTATCTTTGGCGTGATTTTTACCTATTCCGCATATGTATTACCTGATTGGATGATTTGGAAATGGCCATCTTTAATGAATGAATGGGATGAGCCCCTTATAAATGTCATGCTTGGAATAGGAATAGGTGTTTTGCTGTATATTGTCGGAATGATAGATTTCGCTAGAAGGGATGTTAAGTAAATGTGGTCAATAGTGAGCGCTGAATGGTTTAAACTGCGAAAGTCAAAAATGGTACCAATTATTTTAGCTGGGCCCATCATTGGACTTTTTATTGGATTAACATCGAATTTAGAATCTGATATGGAAGGCCTTCCTATAAATAATTGGTATATCCCCTTATTTTCAATGAATTTAACGTATGCATTATTATTTTTGCCGTTAATTACAGGGGTTTTTGCGGGCATTATTTGTAGGTATGAGCATCAATCTGGTGGTTGGAAACAGCTTTTAGCATTACCAGTGACAAGAGGGAAAGTATTTTTAGCTAAGTACGTTTTAATAATGCTTCTGGTGATGGCGATGCAATTATTATATTTATGTTCTATGATTGCAGTAGGAATGATAGAGGGCTATGTGGACCCTTTTCCAATGGAGATTGTATGGAAAAGCATTTTTGGTGGGTGGGTAGCAACGCTTCCATTAGTAGCACTACAATTATGGATGTCCATTATGTTTAAGAGCTTTGCTGCACCCTTTGCAGTCAATGTAATTTGTACATTACCTTCTATATTAGCCATTAATTCTAAGACTATTGGGCCTTATTATCCTTGGGCACAGCCATTCGCTATGATGTATGTAGGCGGTAGTACAGATGATATATTCTTCGTGCCTTGGGAGCAATTAATAACAGTTGTAGGTGGGGGATTCTTACTGTTTTTCCTTGGAGGCTATTTATATTTTCAACGAAAGGCTGTATAAATTTTCTATAAATTAAGGGAGATTTTATAAATGGTATTTGTTAAAAGGAGTTTTTTATTCATTTCAGTACTTTTTCTTTTGCTAGCATTAACGGGCTGCGGAAAGGGAGAAGCCATTAAAGATGCTTCCACATATACTTCTGCTATAGATGCTATAGATATTCCAGATGGTGTGAAAGTAATTGGTTTTGGAGAAGCCACTCATGGAAACGTTGAATTCCAATTATTAAAGAAGGATATATTTCAGGCTTTAGTTAAAAATGAAAATGTTCGTGTCTTTGTTTTAGAAGGAGATTTTGGAGGAGCTCAGCAAATTAACCAATTTATTTTAACTGGTACGGGTACTGCTGAGGAAGCTGTAAAAGCACTTGATTATGGTATTTATAAAACCGATCAAATGATTGAGTTTGTGCAATGGATGCACGATTATAATATGACAGCTGATGAGAAAGATAAAGTCTGTTTTTATGGTAACGATATGCAGCGCTATGATTATAGTAAAAAAGGTTTGTTAGATTATTATGAAATAGTTAATAGTGAAGTGGCTGCACAATATAAGGCACAGCTTGAAGATGTGACAAATAAGACTATGAGAGATTTAACAAATAGTCAGCTAAAAGAGCTTGAAGAAAATATAGGCGCCATCATAACGGATTTGCAAAGTAATAAAGATGCTTATATAAAAAAATCATCGAAAGAGACTTATATATTTGCTGCTCAATACGCACAAATTATGAAGCAGCGCACGCAATTATTTTTAAATGACAGTGATTATATGAATCTTCGTGATGAATATTTAGCTGACAACTTGCAGTGGATTGTTGATTTTGAAGCGGCTCAAGGTCATAGTAAAGTACTAATGTCTGCTCATAATGGGCATATAGAGAAAACTACTGCAAATACAGCAGGATATAAATCAATGGGGCAATATTTAGAGGAAGTGTATCAGGATGATTATTTCGCTATTGGGACTGACTTTGTAAAAAATTCATTTCAGGCACAAAATGCAGGATCTGGTGAAAGGAAAAATTACACAATTGAACATCATAATGCTTTAGTAGATGCTTTTAGTGATGTCCAAGACAATATTTTCTATGTAGATTTTGAACATGCTAAAAAATCTAAAGAGCTTGCAAACATCCTTTCTGAAGCACAAAGAATGGGGAATATAGGAGATGATTTTCGCCCTTGGTACAAGCTTACCCAAATGCTCTATACAATAAAAATGACGCCCGCTGATGCATATGATGGCATAATCATTATACAAGAAGCAACACCAACGGAAATTATTGACTAGTACATGTTAGCAACCTGCAAATAGACGTATCACTTTGTGTAACTTCTTTCAGCGGAAGTTTCCCACCTCTTAGGTGGTGAGATGAATGCGAATTTAAGCTACTTTTCAAAGGGTATCCAAACACCCGCTGAAAGAAGTTACAGCCTTCGGTGGATGTCACGGAATCGAAAAGGAGTTCTTTGTGTAAGCACAAAGCCGATTCCAGACGCAATTATGCCGAGGCATAATTGATCTACGTATTGTTTATCTCTAATTTGTTAAAGATAACAAAGAGGAGGTGTGAGACGATGGCACAAGAAATTCTATGTGAAGTCAATAACTGCACATTTTGGGATTCTGGAAATAAATGTACAGCAGAAAAAATTTACGTTGTCAGCCAGAAGGGACAACAAGCTTCGAATAGCGAAGAAACTGATTGTAAAACATTTGAACCTGAAACGCATTAATGAATGGTTGAAAGGGTAATCATATATATGGTTACCCTTTTCTCCCCACTTTATCCGATTTGCTTTTAATAGGCATCTACCTTTTCCTTTTGAAATAAAAGTGCATGCGCATTTTTCACCTTTTCTTCTACATAATCTAATGAATATTTTCCATATGAATCTGTTAAATCCCCTATTGCTCGCGATAAATTATCAATAATAGGGATTAAAATCTCCAACTGTGTAAGCTCCTTGCCTTTGTTCATCTCATCCATGATTTCATAAGCAAGGTGTTGTACCTTCCTAAGTCGTATTTTTTCAGATTGCATGGAATCCTCCTTGTTAGACCGATTTATGATGTCTATATATATGCCTCGTTATGAATTTTCATGAATATTTTGTTTCATTAAAAATGGTTTCGTGGATGGTTGAGGGCATGAGCTATTTTTTGGATGCCCTTTTCAATTTTATAGTCCTCTACATTGGATACATTGAGCTTTAAAATGCGCTCGCGGTAAAATCCATTTAAGTAATTGCGATTAATGGTGTCTATATAGATTTCTTCTAGCTTTAAATACTGAATGAGTTTATTGGTATTGATTTCCCTTGGTAATACAATATGGCTATGCATGCAAATTTCTGTGGATGCTTGATAATCAGGTAAATATTTCGTAATAGATTGTTGAAGCACATTTGCTCGCTGCGTATACGCCTCACTAACTACCTTTTGATACCGTTCAAACATTCCACTTTTTAGATATAGCTCTAAAGCAGCCTGTGAAATCATTGAACTATCTATATCAGTGGTATTTTTATGGCGCTGAAAACTATCAATAAGTGCATTCGGTAAAACAGCAAGACCAATTCGTAAGCCCGGAAACATGATTTTGGAAAAGCTTTTTAAATATATTACATGCGCCTCCATATCATCTGTGAATAATGGATCAGATTTTGTGTTGAGGTCGAAGTCTGCCAAATAATCATCCTCAACGATATAAACATTGTACTTATAGGCGAGCTTACGAATGTCATCCTTTTCTTTCTTACTATAGGAGGTACCTAGAGGATTGTGCAGTCTTGGCATTGTATAAAAGAACTTAATGTCCTGTTTATTAAAAATATTTTCTAATTCCTGAAGGTCTATTCCTTTAGAAGTCCTTTTAATGCCAACGACTTGAACTTGATATGTTTTTAGATAATCCATATATAAATGGTAGCTAGGCTGTTCAACTAGAATGGTTGTCCGATTAGTAGGAAATGGCATAACACTTAGTAAGAAAAGAGATTGCTGAACACCAGATGTAATAAAGATATTCTCTTGCTTTGTAAATACTTGATAAGTTTCTAACAATTTTTGAGCCTCTCTAATTAACGAAGGTAATCCCTTTGGTGTGCCATATCGAAATAAATCTGCCTGGTAGGTATCTATAGCTTTATTGATGCAATGCTGAAAATCTTTATACGGAAATGTATGCCAACTAGGCGATGATGTGGCAAAATCTATTTCATTGCTCGTATTAGGAGTAGAGGGAAGTTGATGATCTACAACATAATATCCACTTTTCGGTTGGGCATAAATGAAATGTTGATCTTCCAGTTTTCTTAGTGCTGTCAAAATAGTACTCTTGCTACAGGAAAATTCCTGAGATAACTGTCGAATAGAAGGAAGCTTTGCCCCAGCCTGTAGAGGCCCCAGCTGTATTTGATTCAATAGTTTGGAATAGATAATCTCATATTTAAGCATAAACTACCTCCTACTCATCTGTATCGGTACAGATGGGTATTTTTTATATCGTGTAAGCTTTTACTTTTTATTATGATAGCTTTACGTTGATCAGAATGCTTATTAATTTTAAAAAAGGAGTAATCGCTATGACAGCACAAAGAAAAGCCTATTTAGCGGCTATCAGCTATGCCTTTATTATTGGATTGTCATTTATGTTTGTAAAAGTGGCATTAACAGTAGCAAGTCCAATAGATACACTGGCCCATCGTTTTTCCATCGCTTTTATCAGCATTGTGATTTTTATGAGCTTTACAAAAAATCATTTCAAAATAGGTAGGCAGGATATAATTAGGATTTTACCACTAGCTATATTGTATCCACTTGCATTTTTTACGTTTCAAGTTCTTGGGCTTGCTAAAATATCTTCCTCAGAGGCGGGTATTATTCAAGCAACGATTCCTGTTTTTACATTAATTCTTGCCAGTGTGCTTTTAAAGGAAAAGTCATCACATCTGCAGCTTTTCTTCATTGGCCTTTCAGTTGCGGGCGTGATCTTTATGCTTTTTATGAGCAATGAGGGTGCAAGCGCAGGGAATGTAATAGGTAGCTTATTTATTTTATTATCTGCATTGGCAGTATCGTTTTATAACGTTTTTGCAAGAAAGCTTACAAGGCAGTACCCTTTAATAACGCTAACTTATATGATGACATTTTGTGGATTTGTTATTTTCAATGGGGTAGCAATAGGAAATCATGTAATCAATCAAACACTTCCTCAATTTTTTCAGCCTTTTATGCATGGTGATTTTGTTATTGCCATTGTTTATTTAGGTATTTTATCGTCACTTGTGACATCCTATTTATCAAATTATTCCTTATCAATTTTGGAAGCTTCTAAAATGAGCGTTTTTAGTAATTTAGCTACATTCATTACTATACTTGCAGGCGTTATTTTTTTAAAGGAAGCTTTTCATCTTTACCATTTAATTGGTGGAGTCAGCATTGTTGTTGGTGTTATCGGAACCAATTATTTTGGGAATAGGAGGGGGAATTCGTGACAAGATGATATACGCCCACCTCTTTAATGCTTTTCGCAGCCAAGAGGTGGGTTTATTATTTTTTAGGTAAGGTAATATGAAAGGTTGTTCCCACTGAGAGCTGGCTTTCTATAGAAATAGTTCCATTATGTGCTTGAACGAGTTTATTCACGATTGCCATGCCAAGCCCAGTTCCTTCAGAGGAAGATTCAGTTGTCGTTCCACGATAATATTGTTGAAATATATTTTCGACCATTTGTGGAGGCATACCTACACCGTTATCCACAATGTGGATATTTACATATTCAGGGTGATCGAAAATATGTGTATAAATATTTGTGTTAGGAGGATTGTGGATAATGGAATTCATAAGAACATTTTGTAGAATCCTTTGCATGAATTTAGCATCAAATTCAGCCTGTATGGCAGGTGTATCTGCTTGAAAATGCAAAATATAGTCGTTTGCCTGTGGATTATTACTAATAGTGGCAACAACTCTTCTAGTAAATTCCACAATATCCTGATTTGTTTTGTGCAATGGTAATTGATTTGGGTGATTAAGTTGAATAAAGAGACTTAAGTCTTGGATCAGTTCCTCCATATGCCTTCCTTTATCTGCAATTTCTTGAATAAAGGAACGTGCTTCCTCCTTAGACCATTCGTATTGATCGTTTAATAATAGCGTAGAGTAACCAGTAATATAGGTTAATGGCGTTTTTAAATCGTGTGAAATACCTGCAATCCATTCTTGCTTTGCTTGTTCCACTTCTTCTCGTTCTGTCTCGGCAGCTTTTAATTTGCCTGATAAGGATTGTAGATGCTGAAGGACCTCTTGATAGAGCAGATAACGCATAGGGAGCTTTCCTTTACGGTTATAGATGTTGGTAAGTCCTTTGGGCTGTGTATACTTTTCCTCAAATAATTGCTGAATCCAGGTCATGATAAAGCCAAGAGGACCACCAAAGTACCATCCAAATACAGCTATACAGGAGACAGTACTAAATCCAAAAATCCATAGTACCCATAAATTTTCATACTCCTCACTAGCGTTTTTCTTAAAGAGCGGCAGGATTCCTTCGATGCCTATTAGAATACAAATTCCACTTACTAGCATCCACAGCATAATACCTAACGCAAGATGTATTGTAAAACGTGTATTTATTCGCATATGGCTTCCTCTTTTGGAGGGATAAATTTATAGCCTATACCCCTTAAATTCACAATAATTCGTGGTTTCCGCGTATCATCTCCAAGCTTTTTCCGCAGC
Organism: Lysinibacillus sp. FW301-JW8; assembly: GCF_058788755.1. Lineage (NCBI taxonomy): Bacteria > Bacillati > Bacillota > Bacilli > Caryophanales > Bacillaceae > Lysinibacillus > Lysinibacillus sp. FW301-JW8. The sequence continues at coordinate 24,810 of NZ_JBYTBB010000012.1, read as the reverse complement.
TTTGAAATATGGATGGTTACAGTCTTTTCCTCCCCAAACACATCATTGCCCCAGACGAGTTCATAAAGCTGAGAGGTTGTAAAAATACGATTAGGATTTTTACAAAAGAATTGTAGTAGCTCAAGCTCCTTTGCGGTACATTCTACAGGCAAATTATTAACAATGAGTGTGGCGGTCGCAGGGTTAAGTGTAAAATAACCAAAATCAAATTTTGCCTCTAGTTGTTGCTGAGCATTTTCATACATTTTTTGACGTCTAAGGATAGCCTTTATTCGAGCGACCACTTCTAAAGGATTAAAGGGTTTTGTTATATAATCATCGCCCCCTAATCCCAGCCCTGTTAATTTATCAAAATCTGTGGAGCGAGCACTAACAAAAATAATAGGTGTATTTGTATGATTACGAATCGCTGTGCAAAGCTCAAAGCCACTAATATCTGGAAGCATGATATCTAGCAAAATAATATCGTAATGATTGTCCTTTATAAGCTGTAGCGTATCTTTTCCAGTGGAGGCAGAATCGATATTAGTAAAATTTTCTTTCCTTAGTGTAATGTTCAAAAGTTTCAAAATGCCGATTTCGTCATCTACTGTTAGGATTTTTATATCTTCCATTTGTATCCCTCATTTCAATTTCATCATAACAGCTTCTGAGTTGTATATCCTTCCTCTAGTAAAAAAATTACTGTTATTTTCCGTTGACTTTACTTTGATTTTACTTTCACTGATTAAGCTTAATGTAATGAATTCTAAAACAGTAAGGAGAAGATAAAATGGAAACCATTATTCAAATACATCAATTATGTAAGAGCTATAAGGGAGCGGAAACTGTCTCGAACGTCAATATGAACATTAAAAGAGGAGAGATTTATGGTTTTTTAGGTCCGAATGGTGCTGGGAAAACAACGATTATGAAAATGATTTTAAACCTAGTAAAGCCAACCTCAGGTGCAATAAAGATTTTTAATACATCAATCTCTACAACCTCTTATCAATACTTGAAGAAAATAGGGAGCATTATTGAATACCCAGAATTCTATGAAAGATTAACAGCCAAGGAAAATTTAGAGCTTCACTGTGAGTATAGTGGTGTTAATGATAAGGGGGCTGTAAAGGAGGCGCTTAGAATCGTTGGTCTGAATAACGTAGAAAATAAAAGGATAGATGAATTTTCATTGGGAATGAAGCAAAGGTTAGGAATTGCACGCGCCATAGTGACAAATCCTGAAATTCTTATTTTAGATGAACCCATCAATGGTCTTGATCCAATTGGCATTAAAGATATACGAGAGCTTTTAATGCAACTAAAAGAAAAGTATGGTATCACCATTTTAATTTCAAGTCATATCGTTTCAGAAATTGAATCGATAGCAGACACTATTGGCATTCTTCATGATGGAAAATTATTAAAGGAAGTTAAAATGGAGGACATTCGTAAAGAAAACGTGGTGTATCTAGAAATCCAGATAGACGATTTGAAGGGAGCAATTGAAGTTCTCAAGAATAAGCTTGAAATTCGTAATTATGAAGTGGTCAATCAGCACTGTATTCGAATTTTTGAGCAAAATGTTTCACAGTCTCAAATTAATAAAGAACTCATTCTCAGCGGTATAGTTGTCAATGGTCTTGAAAAGCAACAACAGCATTTAGAAGACTACTTCTTACAATTAATTAATGGAGGGCATCCACATGCTTAAATTACTAAAACTTGAATGGAAAAAGCATCGAATGTCTGGTTATATAAAGGGCTTATTGATTTCTATTATCAGCATTTTTGTAGCTGTTGCTCTAATGGCTCAAGGGGGAGAAGGCGAAGGGGAGTTTTTAAATTATACGGAATTTATGTCCTTAACAAATATTCTAATTCGTATTGTATTTATTATTTTTTCAAGTGTAATCCTATCCCGCTTGGTAATAGATGAATATAAAAATAAGACTGTTCAATTATTGTTTACGTATCCATTGAAAAGAAAAAAAATTATACTGGCCAAGCTGTCGCTCGTTTTTGGTTTTTGTTTTGTCAGTATTATTAGTGCTGTATTCATGATTAATATACTAATTTATTTTCTGAATCCGATGATAGGTCTATTTCAGCAGCCAGCGGACGTACAAGATATGTTGGCAACAATGCCATCTACTTTTATGAGTGCTTTTATGACTGCTGGCGTAAGCCTAATACCTTTGTACTTTGGTATGCGAAAGAAATCTATCGCTTCTACCATTACATCAGCTGTACTTATTGGATTTGTCATTAATGCAACTGTTTCTGATGGAGTGACATCATCTAGTCTATTTCAAATTATGGCTGTGCCAATTCTATTGTGTGGATTAGGACTTTTAATTGGCTATCTATCTTATCGAAAGGTCGATAAAGTGGATTTAACTTAAAATCTATCATTAGAAAAGAGGGGATCAAGTGAAAAAGGGAATTATCGCCTCACTATTAATTATTTCAATTGCTGTGGTAGTAGCTTTAAAAGCAAGTGGACAACAAGACTATGCAAACCAGCAATCCTTTAATGCAAAGCAAATTGATGTATTAGAAATAAATAATGAGTCTTGGAATGTAGAATTAGTAGGCACTACATCTAAAAAATTATCGATTGCTGTTGATGGTAAGCAGCAAAAGAAGCAGAATGCTCCAGTGGACATCAAAAAGGATGGCAATAAAATAAGCATACATCAATTTGATACAGATGACGGGGTCTTAAAAAATATTAGCATTGGAAAAAAGGGTACTATTCAGATTTCAATACCACCTAATACATTGCGTAAAATTGAAATAAATAGTAGTGATGGAGATATAACAATCAATACTATTACGGCTCAAGAGATTTCGATTTTAAATAATTCAGGAACAAAAATCATTAAAGAATTCTCAGCTGAAAGAGGTAAGATTACGTCACAGGATGGTGAATTAAAGATAACAGATAGTGCTTTCAAGGAGTTAACAATAGCTGCTGCAAATGGTGATAGTTACATTACAAGTGTCTCTAGCCCACAGATGAACATTACCTCAACGAGCGGTGAAATAGTATTAAATGAAATGAATGAAGAAAAAGCGTTATTTATTGAATCTGGCTCTGGAGATATTAGGTTGTCCTATTCAAAGGCACCGCGATCTTTAGAGCTTATAGCTAAAAGTGAATCATCCGATATTACAATTAATTTAAAGGACTTTAAAAAAGTAAAAGGAGATTCAACAAAGTGGAAAATTGGGGAAGCATCAAATCGAGTGGAGGCTATTAGCAAGGAAGGTGTTATTTCTATTAATTAATCTGACCATTGAGAAGTTGGAGGATAATTAAAAAGCTTGTAAAAAACTTAATTTGTTTTTTACAAGCTATGATTTAGGGTTACTTAGCTAGTACAGCAAGTTTGCTAAGCTCTTCTGTAGTCAGTGGCTCTGTTTTGCCAATTTCAGTATGAACATCAAAGACAGCTGTATTTTTAATAGTGCCAGTAATTTCTCCTGTTGTTTGATTTAATACACTGCTTGCACCAAGGAACCAGAAATAATGGTCTTGTACTCGTTTAGGAAAGTTTGCCCCAAACATGCCATCTACAGAAATTGGTGCACGGAAGTTCATAGATTCTTTTTTCAATGTACCAACCATTGTCACTTTCTTTTTACTTCTAGGAGGAACAGTTACTTGTACACTTGCAGTAGCTGTTCTTGATTCTGACTCCGTTTTTGATTCCCCAACAGTAGTACTAACGGAAAACTCCATTCCTGATTCAAAGAATCCTTCAATTGTAAATTTGGAGGATATTGTTAGACCAGTCGTACTTTCAGAAGACCAAGATTGCTCACTTTGCCAGCTTCCTTGAACTTCTAAAGTCATTGTAGCCTCTTCATCTCCATAATTTACTGCTACATTGCTCCCAACGATTGCAGATGTAGGTGGCTTGCCATCGCCTTTCGTATAATTAAAGTCACCTAGTCTTTTATAACAAGGATGACCATATTGTTCTGTGATCGCAGGTTTAACAGCATTAAAATAAGTTTCACTGTTGACAGAGATGCCATCAGGTTTTGTACCAAACTTATTTGTGAAAGCTTGTCTTACACTCTCAGGGCTTGAATTTAGTGCAGGTAAATCTGTAAATGATAATTTTTCTTGAATTGTCATTATGTTACCTCCTAATTTGTGTTGTTATATAAACACATTTATGTGTATTAAATTCATATATGCGTTCTATAACCCACAAGTATATTACCTTAATTAACCATATTTGTCTTTATATTTTGCAAAAATAGTATTATTTTTACATAAATAGACAAAATGGTTGGGGAGCTTATGAATAAGACTTACCATTATCTAGCTGTACCAAAACTTTGTAACAAAGATCCTCTAGAAAATTGGAAACTGTGATAAGTTATAAGGATGTAGGTTTTCCATATTTTCTCTAGGAGGTTCTGATTGTGAAACATATCTATGTAATCAGGCATTGTGAAGCCCAAGGGCAATCATCAGATGCTCATTTAACAGAAAAAGGCTTTCAGCAAGCAGAAGTTCTAGCTGATTTTTTTGCTGACAAAGAAATTAAGCGAATTATTGCAAGTCCCTTTTTACGAGCAATTCAAACGATAGAGCCGCTTAGTACAAGGAAAAATATCGATATTGAAGTTGATGAACGCCTTACAGAACGGATTTTAAGCACTAGAGATTTAACAGATTGGTATGAAAGGCTACAAGCAACCTTTATAGATATGGCAATAAGATTTGAGGGTGGAGAGTCCAGCGAGGAGGCAATGAGGCGTATCGTAAATGTTGTCGAGGAGATATTTCGAAATGAGGCTGATCATACAATTATTGTTAGCCATGGAAATATTATTACCTTACTATTAAAACATTATCAAAGGGATGTAGATTTTCAATTTTGGAAAAATCTAAGTAATCCAGATGTCTATCAGCTAGCTGTGAAGAATAATACAGTGACACTAGAACATATTTGGAAATGAGAGGAAAAGTATGGATAGGTTATTACAAGAAATTGTTACTTGGGTCAAAAAGGAAGATAAATCAATCGTTATCGGTATCTCTGGACATGGTGCAGCAGGAAAAACTACGTTTGCCAATAGGCTTATACATCTACTAAATCAAGATGAAACGAATTATATCAATACAGACCCTTATATTGTTAGTTCGGAAATACGTATGCAAACAATTATCAGTTATACATATCAAAACGAACATCGTCACTTTAAAATGACTGCTTGTCATCCAGCGGCACATCATTTGCCTTCCTTGGAAAGAGATGTTCAAATGGTTAGAGAAGGTCTAGATTTATTGACCATAAATACACATTATATGAAAAGTGAGCTAATTTCTTCAAAAGCAAAAGTAACGATTGTAGAGGGAATGAGTGTGGCATTTATTAATCCGGAATTATTTGATTTGAAAATTTATTTTTATACAGATGGTGATACGGAATTAATGAGAAGATCAGGTCGAGATGTACTTAAAAGGGGAACAAATATTGATTATTTAAGGCAGTCTCATAAGGAACGACGCATTCAATATGAATTGTTTATGCATTCATATAGTCAGCATTTTGATATTATCGTTAAAACGTCGGATGATATAGTTTGCCTAGAAAAAAATACATTTGATTTTTAAATTGTTTTTAAGAAGCTTTCTGCAATTCAAAAGGGCAGAAAGCTCTTGTCATTAATATTGAAATTTCACCCGTACTGTTGCATTAATTGCCATTTGTCCTTGTTCAATAGGTGTAGCAATTGCTGAATCGGTCATCGCCATGGATTTATAGAGGACGGGGCTACCCTCATGTTCCTCAACAATTTCAATTGGCTGGGGCAGTAAAGGTAAATGCATCGCTGCTACAATTGTTTTAGCTTTCATTTGGGCATTATGGAGAGCTAAAGTACGTGCTTGCTGGTAATAGACATCCGCATCGGCTATGTTAAATTGAATGGAGGAAATACGATTTGCACCATTTTGTACAGCTGTGTCAATAACTGCACCAACCTGATTTGTGTCAGTCACCTTTACTGTTATGGCATTGGTCACTTCATAGCCATTAAAAATTTGTTTACCATTCTCAAAATCATAAAGAGGAGAAATCGTGTAGCCTGTTGTTTGAATATGTTCTCTTGGGATTTGAAGTGCTAACAGAGATTGCATAACACGATTCATTATTATCGCATTTTCCTTCTGTGCATCCTGTACATTTTTCCCTCGCGTATTTACTTCAACTTGAAACTGTGCATAGCTTGCCTTTGCCATTACTCTTCCATGACCATTCACAATGATGACACGCTGTGCATAAGGAACTTGCTGACTACTAGTTGAATAATACATCGAAAACCACCTTTCTAAAGGCTCATACTAACTATGCTGCCTGCTATCCTTTATTTTTTATGTTTTTTAATAATTTATCATTTAATTTGGTAAATAGCAGCAATGTTAAAAGTGTTCCAATAAGGGCTAAAAACATGTCCCATTGTGCATCCCAGCGATCGCCTTGCATTCCGACAAAATCCTTTGATCCTTTACTACCTTTGGAGATTTTTGTGCTTAACCATTCAATGATTTCATAGATAGCTGCAATAGCAAGCATAATACTAATTGTAATGCCTGATAACCAAGCCCCTTTTGTTAATGGCGTCTTTCTTATTAATATTTCCCTTATAACTATCGCCATTAAACCTTTAAAGAAATGACCAAAGCGATCATAGTTATTTCGCTGTAAATGGAATTCTTCTTTAATCCAATTAAAAAGAGGGACCTCTGAATAGGTATAGTGTCCACCAATAAACGTTAAGATGGATAAAAAAGCGATAATACAATAAGAAAAAGTTGTGAAGCGGAATTTATTATAGATGGCTGTAATAATAATAATAGCTACAACGGCTGGACTTACCTCTGCAAGCCAATCCAAATAGGAGGCTGGCTTTATTACAGACCACAGAAAAATAATCATTACTATAAATAATAAGATGACATGTATTTTCCTATCTTTATTTCATCATGCACACTCCTTTGCCCAAAGTATAGGGAAAGCGTGGCTATGTTATACAAATATATATATATGACATCAGCTAAAAAAGCGTCTAGTCAAGTGTTGCACTGACGCCTTGTTTATCTTGATTCAGCAGATCTTTACTGTACCTAAAGTGAAGCGTCAGGTATAAACTTCTACTGATAGCTTTAGATCATTTTTAATAATGCCTCTACACCAGACATTCCTTCAGTAATACCTAGCAGTTGTGCTTCATAGGTCACTGACTCTAGGGGAGCTGTCAATAATTCATCGATTGTTTTTACGCCAACAGCTCGCCCAGCGATTATTTTTCGATCAGCCAGGCGGTCATTTAACAAACCGACATCTAAAGCCCCACACATAATATAGCCTGTATCATTTGAAACCGTTAGTAGTGTTGTTTTGGGTAATTGAACAACCACCGCAGTGAAAAAATGCCCCTTAATCATTATAGGCTCTATTGTCACCATCAAAATCACTCCTTTTCTCTATATACATATGGCAGGAGCTAAGAAGGTGTTCGACATTTTCAATAAAAAATACGATTAGGTCATAACGTATTTTTATTTCATCAATGATAAGAAATGTTGAAAATGATGTCACAACGGAGGCGATGTAATCGTTTTAAGGAAAAAGGAGGAGTTGTGATGAAGAACATAGTTATTATTGGTGGAGGTTACGCAGGAATAAATTTGTTAGAGGGGCTAAAAAAAGAATTCCAAGGTCAAATCGGAAAATCAGTAAGAGTTCTTTTAATTGATAAAAATAGTTATCATTTTAAAAAGGTCTTACTTGTTCGTGCTGCGATTAGGGATATTAATTTGAAAGTGCCATTTAGTGAGTATTGTCAGGATGGAATAGAGTTTATTCGAGGAGAAGCATTAACATTAAATAAGCACAAGCAGCAACTAATAATTAAGGTGGAGAATGAAAAAACTATCAATGTCTCATATGATTATCTTGTGTTAGCATTTGGCAGTATTATTCGATCGATTCCTGAAGAAATTGGTGGGATTACCTTGAAAGATGGACACAGCGCCTTAAAGATTAAAGAAGATTTAGTAGCAGGTATGAAATCATTTCAGGCATTAGGGAAATCTGAGCAAGATCAACGTTTATTTAAGATAGCTGTTGTAGGTGGTGGAATCGCAGGTATTGAAACTGCCGCTGAAATTGCCGTATGGTCTAAGGAAAAATTGGAGGAAGTAGGAGTTCAATCGAGTTCAGTAGAAGTCCTCCTATTTGATACAAAGGATCGTCTTTTGCCAGATGCGCCAGCAAAAGTAAGCGAAAAACTAATCAATCAACTAAATAAACATGGTGTAATGGTCAAACATAAAACAAGGGTATCCTATTGGAAAGATGGTCAATTGTTTACCTCAGATGGTCGAAAATATGCTGTAGATACTTGTATTTTTAATCCTGGAGTTGAGGCAAATCCGGTAATTCAAAAATTGGATTTACCTTTAACTGAACAACATAAAATTATTGTAAATCATTCCTATCAGGTGAAAAATGAACCTCATATCTATTCCATCGGTGATTGTGCTTTCATAGTAGACCATAAAAATAATCAGCCTGATGGTATGACCTGTAAAGAAGCCATTACGCAAGCAACAAGATTAAGTAAAATATTAAAGGCTGCCATTAATGGAGTACCATTAGTGATATTGCATGAATCCTATCCTGTAAAGTTTTTCTGTATTAGCTTAGGACCAAATAGTGGTTTTATGTGGACCCAAAAATGGGGACTTGATTTCACGGTCACTGGAAAATTAGGGGCTAGAATAAGAAATTATACATGGGATTTAGCTAGTCTTCACAAATAAATTCGGGGTGAATTATGGACAATGGGCAAATTAGTGTACTTTATAAAGAGCATAAATCACTGTTATTTTCGATTACCTATCGCATGACTGGTAGTGCATCAGATGCTGAAGACATTGTACAGGATGTATTTACTCAGCTTGGAAAAATGGAAGTCAAAAATACCGACAATATGAAAGCCTTGCTTTGCAAAATGGTGACTAATCGTTGCTTGGATTTATTAAAATCTTCAAGGAAGAAGAGAGAAATATATACGGGAACTTGGCTTCCAGAACCATTAGCAATGCATGAAGAAGATCCATTGTTTAGTATTCTACAAGATACTAGTATTTCATTGGCAATTATGATGTTGTTTGAGGAGTTAAATCCAATTGAAAGAGCTATTTTTATTTTGCGTGAGGTATTCGAATATGATTATTCGACAGTAGCTGATATTGTACAAAAAAATGAGATAAATTGCAGGAAAATTTTAAGTAGAATTAAAAGAAGGCTGCCAGAATTAGCGAATAAAAACTGTGTTGTTTCAAACAAGTTAGAAATAGAAAAAACAGTTTCGGATTTTGTTGCTGCTTTTCAGCAAGGGAAGATGGAGCAGCTTGTTCATATTTTAAAGGAGGATGTTATTTATTATGCTGATGGGGGAGGAAAAGCTACAGCTGCACTACATCCTATTTACGGTCGTGAAAGGGTTTCCCATTTATTATTTGCTCTAACCCGTAAATTTGAGGATAGTAATTATCAATTCGATATGATGAATATCAATGGAGCAGCTGGCTTAGCCTTAAAATTAAATAACAGTATTCAGGCTATTATAGGATTTAAAATAGCACATGGACAAATTGAAGCCATCTATTATATGGTGAATCCTGACAAGATAAAATACATTTAAGGGAAATAATTTAGAAAAGAATCAACTTTTTTCATACTTGAATTAATTAGTTTATTAGTATTGTCGGCTTTTTTTTGTTAAACAAACTTAAATTAGGATGATTAATAATAATTCTAACAGCGATTAAAAGAAGATTATAGTAATAATTAAAGGGGAAAACCGCCAATCCTTCTCAAGTATAATTCATTGTAATTCGTAAATAGTAAGTTGACGGAGTAATGTGAATGTGACTTGGGAGGTGATGCTATGACACGTAAATATGTAATGATTTTAAGCATTTGTTTTTTTATCATATCGGTATGTTCTACAGAGCTCATAACGTATGCGGATAAAGGTCGTCCCTACTATGAGGAGACAGGAGAAGTTGTGTGGGATATCAATACAGAAGACAAAATAATTGCCCTCACCTTTGACGATGGACCACATCCTAAGTATACAGCAGCTATTTTAGATTTATTGGCAAAGTATGATGCAAAGGCTACCTTTTTTATTATTGGAAAAAATGCAGAAAAATATCCAGAGGTTGTTTTACGATCTTATTCTGAAGGACATGAGTTAGCCAATCATACGTTTTCACATCCGTTTAAAGTTTCTGTAGCTGAATTGCAGAAGGAACTGCGTCAGACAAAGGAAATAATTTATAGCATAACTGGATTTTCCCCAGCTTTATTCCGTCCTGTAGGTGGTAACTATAATGATTCAATGATTAATGCCGCTGTTAAGGATGGATACAAAGTTGTTATGTGGTCTTGGCATCAGGATACTCAGGATTGGAAGCAGCCAGGTGTAAAGAAAATTACACAAAAGGTGCTGAAGGGATCAAAGCCCGGTGATGTTATTTTATTCCATGATGGAGGCGGCGATCGCAGTCAAACCATTAAAGCGCTGGAGGAAATATTGCCAGTGCTGAAAAAGCAGGGTTATACATTTGTCACGATATCCGAGCTGATAGAAAGCAAACAGCAGAAAGAGCAAGTGCAATAATAGAAATAAGCCATTTCAACAATTGCTTGAATGGCTTATTTCTCTTCTATATAATTAAATTACCAAAATAGTAGTGGTGCAAGTGCAATCCCAACAATTGTTCCAAATGCGATGCCAACACCGAAGGCTGCTGCTCCTCTAAAACCCCAACCCCAAAAACCTAAACCATAACCACCAAATCGTCTATCAGGTAGAATCCATACCTGTCTTCTATCTACTCTAGATATTTCTCCATAATGTACTTTTCCGGATGATTCTGTAATTTTTACACGTTTCCCTTGATATTGACAGCAAAGATTATAAGTATCAGCTGGATTCACAAATTATCCCTCCTTTCGGCTTCCTTACAAGATAATATATGCTGCCTCATCTACCCATCATTAGCCGATTGTCTATTGGATACATAAACTATAGTTGGAGGTGTGAGAATGTCAGTTATACCAACAAATGAGTGGTTACATGAAATTATGGAGATTGAAAAGCTTATGCCTAAGCGGAATCTTTATGAATTACAGCGCACTATCATTTGTAATCGTCTAATAGAGATCTTTAATGATGGAAATCCAGAAGAAATACAATTTGAATTGCAGCAGCAGGGGCTATATTTGCCGCATGAAAACATAGCTATTCAAAAGTTAGAAGGTCAAAATGTTTGGCTAGTTGTGCAAGAAGAATTTAACTACTTAAAAGAAAAATGGAATGGACCCAATATACCGATCTATATATTTCCTATAACATTGGAACAAACAATGACCAATAAAAATGGCGCAGCCTATCCTAATGCCATTTTTTTATTTGTTGGGGAACTTAAAAAACAGGAACTTCGTGCATTATTTGCACATGAATACAATCATGTTTGTCGTCTGCATTTTTTAAAAAAATCTTTAAACGAAGTGACCTTGTTGGATTCTTTAATTTTAGAGGGCTTGGCAGAATGTGCAGTAGAAGAAATTTATGGAGACGAATGGTTAGCACCATGGTTGAAGTATTACACGATGGAAAAGATGCTGGAAATATGGAATAAGTATTTTTTATCTCAGATGGATAGTCAGGGATTGGCACAACATACAGAGTTTTTATATGGTGGAAAGCTACCACAGTGGATTGGATATTGCATTGGCTATGAAATTGTAAGGACGTATATAAAAAATCATTCATCAAACAAACTTCATTTGAAAAATTCGAAGGAGATACTTATTGGCTCTGATTTTCCGTTACAATAGAAGAAAGGAGTGGTTTGCGTGTCAGATGAACTTAAAAATGTATTACCGCCCGTTATTGACTTGTCAACGAAGGTGCTAATTGTGGGCTCAATGCCCGGTAAACAATCATTAGAGAAGCAGCAATATTATGGTAACCCACGCAACCACTTTTGGTTGATTATTGGGGAAATATTAGAGATAACAATCCCAAATGTTTATGAACAAAGGTTACAATTATTAAAGAACAATCATATTGGTCTTTGGGATACAATAGCATCGTGTGAGCGTAAAGGAAGCTTAGATGCAGCCATTCGCAATGAAAAACCAAATGATTTTCAAATGCTTTTTGAGCACTATCCTAATATTGAGTTAGTACTTTTTAATGGAGCAAAGGCTTTTGATGTTTTTAAAAGGCATATTGGTTTTGAAGTTTTAGTTGATCGTGTGTATCAAAAAATGCCCTCGACTAGCCCTATACCTGGTAAAAATATTAAATCTTTTGAGGAAAAGCTCAAGGATTGGCAAGTAATGAGCCCCTATTTACCTAACATAAAATAACCTCCATTGTCGGAGGTTATTTTACTGCCATGTATTGTAGTAAGATCCTGCTGGACTAAAAAAGAATTTAAAATCATATTTTTCAGCCAATGCACGACTTTTCTTTTCATCGTTAAATCCGATTGTCATAACCTGTGTACCGAACTTTTCACGAATTTGGACTAATTGCTTCATCATATCTAATGACCATTCATCTTTCCCAACTACTTCATATGTAAAGTCTTCCCACATAATGAAATCGACATATGGAGCTGTATAATCAGCTAGCGTTTGAAATCCCCAATTTTGTGCAACCGATAGTCCATCATATTGTTGCTTTATCTTTTTTATGAAGGACAGCATTGCTTCATTTTGTGCCTGCTGTTCTTTTTCAGGTAAGAAGGAATTGATATTGCCAACAGTATCTAAAAAAACACCATCTAACCCTTTTTGTACAATTTGAGTTTTAATTTCTTCTAGCAAAATCTCCTGATAATGTGCAGAGGTCATATTGACTAAATAGGAATCCCATTCTGAGAAATACATTTTCTCTCCACGGTCATCCCTAAAAAAATCCTCTTCCAGTAATTGATTATAAAGCTCTGAATTCCACTTGTCTGCTTCCATAGCATTTATATAACCATACACTAATGTCCCGTTTCTTTGAGCCCGATCAATATAGTGCTGTTGCATTTCAATAGGCTCCACTATGACTAGGTCAACTTTAGCCATTTCTTTATCAATTGTTTCATTACCTTTATCTAAATAATATTTGTAATCCTTCACTGCCGCTAGTTTTTCTGAAATATTGGTAGATTCAGCTGCATGATTAGCAGTATAAAAATAGGTGCAAATGCCCAAGGATAATAGAATCGTAGTGATAATAAAAGCGATTTTTCGCATAAGTACCCCTTTCTTTGAAAAAACTCCCTTTTATTATACAAGATTCGTTAGTTGGTTGTTAGAAGATTAAGTATCAATTTCGCCTTGGCGTAATTGTTGCTGTCGCTTCGCTTTCGCACAGATAAACAATGCGTCCGGATTTTGAATTGTGCCTTCACAATTCATTCCTATGAAAATCCGTGACATCCGCCGGAGGCTTTGGGCCAACAGATGTTTTTTTGTGCGAAAGCGTAGTGCTAACGTAGCGGCAGCAACATGATGTTGGTCACTCAGTTGTTGCCACAGGACGTGGCGTTCTTAGACTGAGTTCCTCTATTTCAGTAGGTGTTTGAACACCCACTGAAAAGGAAACAAAACCGCATTCATCTCACCACCTGTAGAGGTGGGAGTCTTCTGTTGAATGAAGATAAAATGTATTCTCTAGGCAATGGTGCAACAGTTATTCGCCCTTTTTCATATACTGACTTAAGTAAAAGGGGGGAGTTTATATTGTATTATAATAATCCATATGGGGAGAACTTCCGACGCCCGGGTTGGAATGAACCTAATTTTGAATCGTCGTTTGGACCGCCTAATTTTGGACCACCACCAGCAGGTCAAATGCCAATGAGCACGCCACCAGGCTTTTCACCACCTATTCCAGCCTGGCAAGTAGGCTCAAGTGGCATTCGATCCTGCCTATTTAGAAATACGTTTATTTGGATGAATAATGGAAGAAGTTTTTGGTTTTTCCCAACTGCGGTAGGGCGGGAATTTGTAGCAGGTTTTAGATGGAGCAATCGCTATGGCTGGCGCTTCCGTACCATTACTAGGAATAGCATTCGTTCCTTTGAATGTTTTAGGTAGTATAAATATTTGGCTTTTGTTACAATGATTGTAACGAAAAATGAAGGGACGATGGGTGGCTAATGAACAACTAATCTTAATTTTTGTACATGAAAAAGGTTTTTCAATGACTCAAAAATAGGATTAGTCTGCCCATATTCCATAACTGCAGCTTGTGTCGATAATCATTTGTTGATGCTTAGTTGTGCTTGTTTTCCCTATGTGAAAAAACGAGAAAACTGCATTTTTAGTAATGGATCACAAAGATAGCTGTTAAAGAGCTTATTTGTGCATGATATTGTTGCGACTAATCCTTCCAAAATCTTGGAGGGATTTTTTTGTCCCTCTGAATGGAGAGGAATGTATACTATGAAAGAAATTTTGCAATTACAGGATGTGCGATTTGAAATAAACGATACAGTGATTTTTGACAATGTTTCAGTTACCGTGAAACAAGGCGAGGTAATTGGCATCATCGGAAGAAATGGAGCAGGTAAATCCACATTATTACAATTAATTTCAGGGTTATTAGAGCCTACTACAGGACAGCTACGTTGGCTGCATTCTGTAAAAGTTGCGTATGTAGAGCAGGAGCTAGCAAATTTTGATTTGATGGAGGTTACTGCGAGTGAGGCTGATTTACTTGCAAAATGGAGAGTTCCCAATGTACCTTTTTCTACTTTAAGTGGTGGAGAAAAGCTGAAAATGCGGCTTGCAGAAGGTTTTTCCAAAGACGCCCAGATACTCTTGATTGATGAACCAACAAATCATTTGGATGCGCAGAGTACGGCTTTATTGATAGAGCAAGTAAAAAATTACACTGGCATAATTATTGTAGTATCCCATGATCGGTATTTTTTAGATGAGATTGCAACGAAAATTTGGTCATTGGAAGAAGGAAAACTTATTGAACATAGTGGTAATTATTCAAGCTATATGGTGGCCAAAGAGCATCGAAGACTAACTCAGCAAAGGGCATATGAAAAGCAGCAGAAAAATATTGAACGAATAGAAGACCAAATGCAGGCGTTAACATCTTGGTCTCAAATGGCACATACGCAATCTACAAAGCAGGAGGGATTTAAGGAGTATCATCGTGTCAAAGCAAAGCGAATGGATTCACAGATTAAGTCAAAGAAAAAAAGATTAGAGAAGGAGTTAGCAAAGAATAAGGTTGAAGCGGTTGTCCCAGAAGATGAAATACGTTTTACTTTAAGTACAAATCAACGAGTGGGCAAGAGGATGCTAGAGACAAAGCGTTTAAAGATGTGCTTTGAGGAACGGCTCCTGTTTCAGGATGTTAATTTGACGGCTAAATTTGGAGATAAAATAGCTATAACGGGAACCAATGGCAGTGGAAAAACGACATTATTAAAAATACTTTTAGGTCAGTTAAAGGCTGAGGGAGAGATCTGGATATCCCCTGCAGCAAATATTGGCTATTTAACACAAGAGGTATTTGATTTGCCACTCGAGCAGACACCAGAGCGATTTTTTTATAAAGAAACCTTTGAAGAGCGCGGTAAGGTAAGAAATCTCATGAAGCATTTAGGATTTACTCCAGCCCATTGGACATCTCCAATAGGTAAGATGAGTATGGGGGAGCGAGTGAAATGTAAGCTGATGGCGTATATTTTAGAAAATAAAAACGTTCTAATTTTGGATGAGCCAACAAATCATCTTGATTTACCATCACGTGAACAGCTGGAGAAAACACTTGCTCAATACAAGGGTACATTGCTTGTAGTATCACATGATCGATATTTTCTTGAAAAGGTGACGGATAGTGTGTGGGAGCTACGCGATCAGCGTATCAAGATAAAATGGAGCGATCATTCTCCCTCAACAGTTGATACTAAAGAGACGTTGCGTTTAACGCTTGAGACAGAAAGACAAGAGATATTAGGGAAGCTGAGTTTTTTAACAACAAAGGATAAGGAATATGCCTCGCTAGATCAAAAGTTTAATGAGCTGACGAAGCGAATTAATGAACTAAAATAAACGTTTAAGCCGATAATGGGTAGGGAAAAATAAAATAATAAAGCATTTAAAAATAGGAGGCAATGTCATGAAAAAACTACTTTTTGCATTAATGCTAGTAAGTTTCACTATCATCAGCGCCTGCTCTGACAGTGAGGAAAAAAATAATACGCAACCTGAAAAAGACCTTCCACCACAAGAAAATCAACAACAGGAAGAGCAACAGACACCTGAAAAGCAGAATGATAGCCCTGAAACGAATGGCAATAACGAAAATACGGTAGCATCCATTACACAGGCTGAAGCTTTAAAAAATATTAAGGACCAGCTTAAAACAGAGCTTCCTATTTATCTGCCAGCAAGGCTTCCTATTCCAGAAGGTGCTTTCCTAACGGCGACGACTAAGGCTGAGAATCAACAAGTTGAAATTATATTTTATGAAAGTGAACAGTATTTACCTATTAATGATATTAAGCTTAAAAATCCACAATCTGCAACAGTGCTTGCAAGACTTACTGTGAAGCAATATGGAAGTACAAAAGAAGCCAATGAGCAGATTGCCTTTGAAAACTTTAGCAAAAATGGCGGTCAGGAGGTTGATCTTGGCAATAAAATTAAAGGCTATCAGGATGCTGGCGTTGGTTCGTTATGGACTGGCTGGAATGAGGGGAGATGGGCAATAGCGACTCATACGCGAACAGACAATCCGGAAACTGGCGTAAAGCTTGCAAAGCAGGCAGTACAATTTTTAGAAACGCATATGCTCCCAGTTCCAAAGCAAAACGGCTCTGCTCATTTAGATGTTTATGAAACAGGAAATTTAATTGTTTGGCAGGATGAAACTCTTGTCTATACACTTGATTCCATAAAAGATCCGCTAAAAGCACTTGAAATAGCAACAGCATTTTATCATTAATTAAAACCCTCCTAGAGCAGAGTATAGGGCTCTAGGAGGGTTGTTTTATACCTCTATTGTTCAGCGTACAAATGCCGTTGAATCAAGATAAGACCCCAGAGGAAGATTTTGAAGAAGAGCTTTTCGAACAAACTTAAAAAAATTTTAAATCTTTTCTATCTTCGCTATGAGCTGTTTATATTCTGTAAACCGTTTTTGCCATTCTTCCATTGGAAATTCCTCATGTATCGTTCCATTTAATAAGTCTGACAGCAGGTTCAAGCATATATGCCAGCCAGCTAAATCTTTAGGAGTATGCTCCGTTAATTCACCAATTGATTCTGCTAGTAGAAGTACCGAGCCGTTGTCAATGGGGGAGAGTTCAAATCTGACCGTATCATTGTCCCAATCAAATTCAAGTACCTCTTTTACTACATAATCTGTAATCTGGATTTCTAAAAAGTCATCTGTGCCATCATTCATATTAAAGTGGATTTTGCCATTTTTCTGTAGATTGATGATTTCTAAGTTATTCATCCATTTTTGAAGCTTATCATTTTCCGTTAAAGCTGCCCAAACCTTCTCCGTTGGATGGGGCAATGAGCGACTGAACTTGACGATATAATGATTTTGTTGTTTTTGAATTGTAGCAAGCATAGGGTAACCTCCTTATTTTTAACTCTAAGCCTTTCTTTTCGATATAGCCTTTTCCAAAATTACTTTAAGTTCTTCAATACATTTGTATTTATTTCATTTTTAGATTCATAATATTGATTATCTATTTTCAAAAGATCCCCTATAAAAGTAAATTATATTCACTGTTTTTTTCATTTATTAGTCTTATTAATTGTACAAAAGGTGTTTTTCTTATTTTACCATTGAATTTAGTGCTTGCAGTAGTCTTTCCACGCCCTCTTCAATTTCCTTCTGCTTCAAATGTCCATAGCCAATAATTATTCGATTATGATAGTTTCCCTTTACAATGGTATGATCCTCCACTGGGTATAGTTTAACTCCAAATTGTTCGATTTTTAACAATATCTCTTGAGAAAAATGAATGTCCTTAAATTCAGCAACTAAATGCAAACCTGTAGAGTAACCAAGTATCTTTATGTTAGTAGAAAAGGCTGTATGTAAACATTGTATAAGAAAGTCACGTTGCCTTTTATAAAATTTCTTCATCTTCGCAATATGGCGTTCCAAGTAGCCTTCGCTTATAAATCGTGCAAGAGTAAGTTGTTCTAAAGAGGGTGTATGTAAATCTGTAAACCATTTTAGCTTCCTGCATTTTTCAATAAGATGTGTCGGCAAAACAATATACCCGATGCGTAGTGCTGGAGAGAGAATCTTACTAAAGGACCCAATATACAGTACATGCTCTGGATCTAGACCTTGTAAGGAGCTTACGGGCAATCCCTCATAGCGAAATTCACTATCATAATCATCCTCAATCAAATAACAATGATGATTTCTTGCATATTGGACTAATTGAATTCTGCGCTGTATTGGTAATGTACCGCCTAATGGAAACTGATGTGAAGGTGTGAGAAATATAAATTTTGGTTCAATGCTTTCTGGCAATAAAGTAGTTTTCATCCCATCCTCATCAACAGGGATGGGATAAATTGTAGCACCAGAGGATGTAAAGATTGTTTGAATATCATTGGTAATAGGATCTTCCATTATGGCTATGTCATTTTGTGATAAAAGTAATCTAGACACTAATGTCATTGCTTGTGTAGCACCGGATGTTATGATGATTTGCTCTGGATGACAATGAACTCCCCTTGTTCTCTTCAAGTAGTATGCCAATGTTTGTCTTAATTCTAGACGACCCTCAGGTAAATCATAGCCCAAATTCGTTGATTCGCTATCATTCCATAGCTGATGTGAGAGCTTTGCCCAAGTTTTGCGAGGGAAAAGATCTAGTGCTGGGGTTCCTGAGCGAAAATTAATGATATCATTCTTTGCATGTATATGATCAACTTCCTGTATTTCTTGTGGGGGATATACTCTTGTTAAAGACGCGCCCTCTGCAACAAATGTACCCGAACCTCTCTGTGCAGCTAAAAAACCTTCGGCTAAAAGTTGATCATAAGCCTCCAATATGACATTTCTTGAAACGTTTAGCTGAGTAGAAAGCTCACGGGTTGATGCAAGTCTCACGCCTGCTTGTAGTTCACCGCTTAAAATTTTTTCACGAATTTGCTGGTAGACTTGCCGATTTAAAGGTATAGCTGAAGAACGGTCAATCGGTATCCATAACAATATATTTCGCCTCCTCTTGAAATTGGTACCTTAAAAGTTTCTATAAAGTGGCTCTACAGCTACCAATTTTACCATGTTAAAGTACTGACAAATAGCAATGAGGAGGAATAAAGATGAGAAATGAAGAGGAATTAGTGATTCAAGCTTTAAGATCAGCAGCAAGAAATGAGCGAACGAAACATACCGTTCAGCAATCAGCGGAGCTTTATCCGTTATTATGGGAGGCGGCAAAACGTTATGTTACTGGTGAAAAGAGGCAGGAGGCGATAAGGATTGCTCAAGATTTTGTCTCAAAGGATTATCAAATATCACTAGAATTCATGGGAGAAAATACAAAGGATATTGTGGAATGTCAAAAGGCGAAGGAGGAACTTTTACAGCTTATAGAGGACACAGGGGCTCTTTCATTCAATCAAACTGTATCGTTTGATTTGTCTCATATAGGCCTTTCAGTAAACGCAGATTTTGCCTATACACATTTACAGGAGCTAGCACAGAAAGCACAGCAGTACGGTATTACATTGATGATTAGTATGGAGGAGTCCTCCAAGACGAGCAGCATTATCGAAATCTATAAAAAAATAGCTATGCAATATCCGAATATAGGGATTACGTTGCAGGCTCATCTTTATCGTACAGAGATGGATATTGAACAGTTGATTCAATATCCAGGAAGAATAAGGCTGGTAAAAGGCGCTTTTCAGGAGCCTGACGATATTGCGATGGCAAGATCAAAGGAATTAAACGAACGTTATCTTCATTTTGTTGGACAGTTACTAGAAGCAAAGCATCCAATTTCAATTGCTACACATGATGAAGGGCTTATTTTAGAAATGGAGAAGCGTCAATACTTTCAACAGCCAAATGTGGAGATAGAGATGCTATATGGTGTACAGCCAGCATTGATACAGCAATTAAAAAAGAACGGGTACCCATGCAGAGTTTATTTGACTTATGGAACTGAGTGGTTTTTATACTTATGCCACCGTATTGCAGAATATCCTGAAAATTTATATCTTGCCGTAACAGATATAATAAATCCCTCAATCTTAGAAAATAGTGAGGATTACTGAATAAGCAAATGTGGGCAAGTGGGAAAGTTATGCTGGCGATGAGTATTGTTGGTAGCTCGGTTGTAGCTGGTAAGGTCATCATACAAAGCTTTCCTGTATTTTTAGCAAATGAACTGAGATTTCTTGTAGCATCTGCTGTTCTAGTACCTTTATGGTTGAAAGTAGAGGGATTTTCAGTGCTGAAAGGAAAAGATTATTTATCAATCTTCCTACAGGCATTGTTTGGTGTTTTTCTATTTAATGTTCTAATGCTCAAGGGTCTTTCACAAACGACAGCTATCGAGGCAGGTATTATTACGAGCACACTGCCGGCATGTACAGCTGTTCTGTCAGTTCTTTTATTAAAGGAAAGTTTTACGAGAAATAACGGGCTTGGTGTACTAATGGCTGTTTTTGGAACAGTGTTAATAAATATTACTAGCTTATCTACGATAGATTTGATCTCATTAGTGGGTAATCTACTTATTTTAGGAGCTATTTGTTGTGAATCTTTATTTATCATATTGGGCAAATCTCTCTCTTTGCGAGTAAGTGCTCTTACGGTTGCTACAATGGTAAGCTGCTTTGGAGCTGTGCTATTTTTTCCTTTTGCCATAGCAGAAAGTCGCTCCTTTGCCTTTAAAGAAGTAACTTTTGCTGAATGGGGGTTAGTAGTCTATTTCGGGCTTATTGTAACCGTGCTGGCATTTATTCTTATACAGCAAGGACTCGCAAGGATCTCTGCAACAAGAGCAGGTATCCTAACAAGCTTTTTACCGATTAGTAGCATCGTGTTATCCTCGTTATTTTTAGGTGAAAAAATTTCATTCTTTCAATGTGGAGGATTTGTATTTATTTTGGGAGCCCTTTATTTACTGCCAAGGCCATCGACTCAGATTCAAATGGAAGAAACTCAATGAATCGTTTGGGTGAGATAATAAATATTTTATAGTGACTTATTTTTGTTAAAAAAGGGGGGGTTATCTTGACGTATCAGCAAGCTTTAACGCAATATATTACAGATACGAATTCCCATGATTTTAAAATGTAAAGGAAATATTGCATCCACAGGCGGTCTATTGGTTTACCGATAAAACATGCACAACCTTAGAGGATAGAGGCAATTATTTTAATCATGCATGGAAGGTAATCGAGCAAGAAATATATTCGGCTACTGATGTACAAAAAAAGAAAACGATAAATGGAAGTTAATTCATGAGCATCTAAGTAGTTAAGATTTTTACTATAACTTGAATTAGCAACAATGAAATGATTAGTGTTAGTAGTATTCTCGCCGCTTTCATAGGGATTTTTGGTAAAACTAATAGCCCTAGCTGAGAGCCAATAATAGAGCCTACTGCCATTGCAATCGCATATTTCCATTGTATAAAACCAGTTTGATAAAAGACTAAAAATGCCCCTGTACAGCTTCCGAACAGAAGTACGCGTGTAAGCTGTACAGCCTTTATGTAAGAATGATGCTGGCGTAAATAGTGTAATATGCTGAAGGTTGAAGAGCCGGGACCAAAGCCACCATCATATACCGAAATAAAAAATGGCTGCCATAATGTATAGCTATGATTTGCCTTATTTCCATCTGACTGTGCAGTCCATTCTTTTCTTTTTAACGTTAGAAACAATACGAGAATGAGTAGTATACAAGCAATCATATTCATGATCTGCTCTGACATGGCTACTGTTAAAAGTGCCCCGCAAACTCCTCCAGTAAATGCGATAGCGACATATTTCACAATAGAAGCTAGGCGAAGCTCCTGCTGATAAAGGAGATAAAAGATACTAGATAATGCTGCGACGCCTGTAGAAAATTTATTTGTAGCAATGCCTGTATGGATAGGTATACCCACAAGCATCATGGCTGGGATTGTTATAAGCCCGCCACCTCCCGCAAGGGTACCAATAAAAGCAGCAATAACCCCTATACTAACAAGTGTTAGTGAAAGCCTCGTATAAAAAAGTCCTATTACAATAATAAGTGTGACAATTAAAATAAAAGATTTTTTCATAAGCATCTCCTTTAGCTTTGCTAGTTAAAGGGTAGATGGAATCGATTGATAAATCTAATATATTATTTTTAGATTTCTATAAATAAAATTTATGTATTTTCTCTTAATTGCTATAAGGTATAGCTATAAGAAGTCAACTTTCACTCATTCCTAATAACGTAGAGCAAAAATAATATCAATCCTTGGATAAAACAAATATTATCATTACTATAGTAATTAATGGAAAAAATTTCGGAACAGAATGTAGAGGAGAATTATTATGCAGCAACATGTCTATCAATGGGGAAACATCGAAAATCCAACTTTAATCTTTTTACATGCTAGTCTATATGATCTAGAAGTGGCGCCTATTACTGTTGCTGGACACAGTGTTGCTACAGAAATAAAGAAATGGATTTATTGTTGAAAATTGGGGCTGATACGATGATTTTAAAAACAGAAGCAGAGTTAAAACACTTAATTGAAGCAGATAGTTGGATGATGGAAATAGTAGCAGCTGTGGAGAGGCTAGAGTTACCAGATTCCTGGATTTGTGCTGGATTTATTCGTTCAAAGGTATGGGATTATCTTCATCATTATGAAAGCAGAACACCTTTAGCTGATATTGATGTGATATATTTTGATAAAGCAAGTCTTTCAGAAAAAGATGAAAAAAAGTATGAGCAAAAGCTGAGAGAATTATTACCAAATGAGCCATGGTCTGTGAAAAATCAAGCGAGAATGCATGTAGTGAATAACACTAAACCTTATCATTCTTCGATGGATGGAGTTGCTCATTTTCCCGAAACGCCAACAGCTATTGGTATAAGACTTACCAATGGAATTCTTCAAATCGCTGCACCCCATGGTATTCAGCATTTAATTTCTGGGATTGTTGCTCCTACACCGTATTTTCAGAAAGACACGCTAATGCATGAAATTTATAAGCGCAGAATTCAGCAGAAAAATTGGACATCTATTTGGCCAAAGCTACAGATTGTTAACGATTAGGAAGGAGCTATAGCGTTTGTATCACGATAAAAATCAAATACTCATTCATTATGAAGCGTCTCTACAATTTGTGGAAGGTTTAGTGGAACTGACGGAGGAACAATGGCGTTTACCTATTGAACCTGGAAAATGGACAGTGGCAGAAGTAATTGGACATCTTACTCCATGGGATGAATTCGTGTACCATCACCGGCTACCATTTCTTTTGGCTGATGAAATTCTACCAAAGGGACCAAATGCTGAAGAAATAAATGCACATGCCGCAAAGGAAAGTCGGTTAAAAAGTAAAGAGGAAACGATTGAAATTTTTTTAGAAAATAGAAATTTACTAATTGGTGCAATTCATCAGATAGAAGACCAACGATGGCAGCAATCATTGAAAATAGGGGCTTCTGAATTAACATTATTAAGTTACTTTACTGGTTTAATAGATCACGATCTTCATCATTTTTCACAAATCCAAAGTGCTTTAAAAAATGTGGGAGCTGAAAAATGGATATCAAGCATTTAATTGACTACTATGCACATGCAACTGTGAAATTTACGGATATTTTTTCAAATAGGATGATGCCTAATCAAGTAGATAGAGGGCGAACAACTGCCCCTGGTAAGTGTGGTCTAGTTGTTCCACTTGCAGGAAATGCTAGCTTTAGTTTCAATGGCGTACCATACATAATGGAGCCTGGTATGGTTATACATGCAGGACCCCAAATGCCAATTGAAATTAAGGTTATTGGTAATCAGATTTGGGAATATGCAGTTGTCCATTATTATATCCCTATAGAAGAAATCAACAAATACCCTTTAGCAAATCAGCATTTTTTAATTGATACAGGCTATCATACAAAAATTATAGATTATGTCCAGCAATTAATAGAGAGTCAATCATTGCCTGGAAATATGGCAATATTGAAATCTAAAACATTATTTATGAATCTCTTGGAGACTATCCTTATTTCGGCAAAAGTGAAGATTCTTGATACAGCAAGTGACATTATGGAGCAAGCTTTACAGTATATACATGAGAACTACGCTAAGCAAATATCAGTTTCAAAGATAGCTGAGGAATTCGGTGTAGAGCGTCGTAGATTTGCTTATTTATTTGAGCAACATACGGGTATGAATCCTAGCACGTACTTAACAGAATACCGTATACGGAGAGCGAAGGATTTATTGGAATATCACGATTCTACGATAGCGGAGATAGCAGAATGTGTAGGTTACGTAGATTGCTTTTATTTTAGCCGGGTTTTCAAAAAATGTACGGGAATGTCCCCAACTGTCTATCGGAAAGCAATAATGGAGGAAGCTAAATATGTATAGAAAGCTATTTCTTGAAAAAGAAATAGCTTTCATGTTGTTGAAATACTATTATGTCAATGAAATCAAGGTGACAAATAAAAAAATATAGCTCTTTTTCAAAACGA